>JAHFIO010000096.1 GCA_023246325.1 Candidatus Uhrbacteria bacterium
AACCAACAAAACGCATAGGAGGAAAATACCTTGTGACCATAGCTGCAGAGCAAAAAGCACTTTCATTAAAAGATTGGCAAGCCGCGGAAAAGGAGGTAGATCTTGCAGAGCCACATTATAGACGTATGCGGAAAGCGACTCAGGCTATATATGCAGAAACAGGTATTCCTGCAAATCCATTTCTTGATGCACGTGCATTGGGTAGAACTCGTGGGAGATTAGAATATAGTTTAGAGGAAATGAATGAGAAAACAAAATCAAATAGAGTATTGAGAAGGGCATTAAAAGAAGAGTCTGCACAAAAACAAAAAGTTGATTTAATTTTGAAGGGTGAAAATTCTTCTGAAAGAGAACTTGTTGCTTTTAAACAACGTGAAGTTACAAAAGCACTTCGTACAAAAAATACGATTGATAAAAAAAGAGATGCGCTTATTCAAGAGTTGGCAGATATACGTAAGAAATTTTTAGGAGAAGCTCCCACATTTATACAAGTTGAAACTATGGATGAAATTCGCGCAGAATTAGATCAATTGGATACTGATGAAACCGATCTGATTGAATCATCGCCCGAGGCGTATTATTCATTGCATTTGCAAGAGTTACGAACATATCGTAAAGACTTAAAAAAAGGACGCATAGTAGAAACACCCTATGTGCACGAGCAGGCTATGGATATAGTAGCGCATCTTCAGGCCGGAGATCCTACGCTTATATATGGACATTTAGGATCTGGAAAATCAGAATTAGCCATGCATGTTGCGCGAACATATTTAAAAAAAGAACCGTTGATTATATCTGGATCTAAGCACACTTCTTTAAGTGAGTTATATGGAAATAAAGTTTTAGATGTGAGTGAAGGTATGGATGAAGACATGAAACAATCTTTTATTGAAATAGATAAAATATATACTGCAGAATTAGAGCGCGTACGAGAATCGCTATCTTCATTAAATGAAGAAGAGAGAAAAAAAGAAAGCCTGCGTATATATGAAAGAGTTTTACAATTGTATATAGCAAAAAATCAACGAGGCACGGTTTCGCGATTTGTATTTGGTCCAATATTTAAAGCTATGGAGGAAGGAAGGCCAGTTATTATTGATGAAGTAAACGCAATTCCGCACGAAGTTCTTATCAGCTTAAATCATTTTTTAACACGCAGACCAGGAGAAAAAATTACAATTCAGCAGGATGGAGGAAGAGAAATAACAGTAGCAGATGGATTTTGCATACTCATGACAGCAAATTTAAATCAGGGATCAGAAAGATATGTGAATAGATCGGAATTAGATCCTGCCTTTACGTCGAGATTGCATAATTTTGAATATGAATATTTACCACAATCAGTTGTAGGGACAGTTGATCAAGCAGAAAAAGGAGATGAATTATATCATATTTTGCTTGCTCGATCATTGGATGAACAGGGGAATCTTGTTTTACCTGATGGTGCAGTGCCAAAGTTGTGGAACTTGGCTAAAGCGGCTCGTGTATTGCAAGATGTGTTTAGCGGGAAAGATGTGAAGAATAATTATTTTAGACAAGGTGAACAACCTGCCACACGATATACGTTAAAAAAATGCGTATTATCATTGCGTGCAATGGATAAAATTATTCGTCATTGGCAAACTGATGGATATACATATGAGTTAGATTGGTATGTATGGAATGAATTTTTGAAAGAAAGCACAGATCCTACGGATACGGCATTTGTATATCAACAATTAAAATCATTCGGTTTCTTTTCATCTGATGGTTGGCCTGCAAAACCAGATTATGGTTCAGATGGAATTGTTGTTTCATTTAAAATTAATCCGCCAAAAAATATGGCGGGTCAAAAGATTTTTCACGGGCCTCGTGCAGTTGTTGACATGGCATTTGGAAAAGGAAAGGCGCCTCAGCGAAAAGTGTGGCCAATTCAGCCTGAGAAAAAAGAGGATACGGTTGATGATACCCCTGATACGCAAGGCGTTCAGGAAGCTATTATAGAAAAAAAAACTGAAAAATCAGAATGTATTTCTGAAGATGAAGCCTTAGCAGAATTAGAAAAATTAATGATTTTTGGTGCAAGTGATGCGACTATTGCAAAGTGTCTCGTTGGTATGGATTCTGATAAGGCATGGAAATTGCGAGACAAAATAATTGCTGCTGGTAAGGTAGGAATGGGAAGTATTATAGAGGGGCTTGCTGGAGTTGATTCAGATAGAGCATGGAAATTGCGAGATAAGTATGCTGCAAAGCCAGGCGGTACCATGGGTCAAGAATATCTTCTGAAAAGTTTGGCAGGATTAGATTCAGCTAGAGCGTGGCAATTGAGAGATTCTTTTATATCAAGAAGCGGTATTGATCCTAGATATATTTTAAAAAGTTTAGTTGGAATTGATTCTGATATAGCGTGGAAAATAAGAAATAAATATCGTAGAGATCATAGATATCTGTCAGATATTCTTGAAAATATCGCAGGTCTTGATTCTGCTGAAGCATGGGAATTGAGAAAAGATTTGATTGGTACGGTTTCAGGTACGTATCGCACCAAGAGTACTATGGGTTTAGATTCAGATAGAGCATGGGAGGTTTTTAGGGGGAAAGGAGCATCTACATCGGTTGATGGATTACTTCAAAGTATAGTAGGAATTGATTCTGAACGTGCTTGGAAAATACGAGATGATTGTTTTAATTCACCATTAAATAAAGAAAAAAAAGTATTTCATAAGGACCTTGCATATAGTTTGGCAGGATTAGATTCAGAAAGAGCATGGGAAATGCGATCAAAATTGAATATAGCTGGTATGTCACTAGATTATCAAGCAATAAGTATCAATGGTGATTGGATGTCAGGAATTTGTTGGCGTATGGGGCAAAGCCCACGCGCTCCTTCGCCACCGTCCGTACCACCGCCTGTATCACCACCTACTCCTTCTATACCAAACCAAAGACCTGTTTTTGAAACTAAGCCAAGTTTCCCTACCTGGTAAAAAAAGTATTACGCATGCTTTCATTTTTTGATCCAATTTCGTTTATACACGGCCTTACAACTCGCGAACGAAATGCATTAAAGCATTTTGATATTGCGACGGTTGGGGATTTGTTGTCTTTCATGCCACGTCGATATGATGATTATACGAATATCCTGCCGATTGCGGATGTGTTGAATGATGTAGCGGTGACTATACGAGTACATGTGAAAGAAATTTCACAAGCACCTACATTTCGAAAGCGTTTTGCAATTATTCGTGCAATTGTTTTTGATGCAAGTGGAGAAATAAAAGTAACATGGTTTAATCAACCGTGGCTTTTGAAACAATTAAAAAAAGGTGATGAGATTTTTATTTCAGGTATTGTAACAAATCGCGAAAGATATGGTCGCGG
>JAHFIO010000097.1 GCA_023246325.1 Candidatus Uhrbacteria bacterium
AATCCTGCCCCTGTGACCATAGTAATAAGCGTATGTAAAAAACCTCCACCAAGAATAATATAAATTGCAATTGCACCTATAAGTTTTGTTGGATATATCGCATAGGCGAATATTTTTGCGGGTGTACCGAATAACATGCCTGCCTGACCCGGAATACGCGCATGCATAAGATCAGGTCGCGCAAGAATAATTTCTGTATATAAAAGGTGAAGCGTCAGGACGGTGAGGGCCATGGACCAATACACAGCTGACCCCGACAAAATGCCCATGCTTTGAAAAGCGGCAGGAAGGGCAAATGTCCCTGCACCTACTATACCTCCTAATTGTATTAATGACAGTTTTATAAGTGAAATTTGAGGTTTCATGAGTATATTGTAGCATGCCCTGCTCTTTATCCACAGGTTGGTACACAAGATATGCACTTTTTTCTTGCACGTGGATGGAGCGACGGGTAAGGTTTACATATATGTTATCCGCTGAACGTATTCCCCCACAAAATATAGAGGCTGAACAATCATTACTTGGTTCAATTCTATTAGATAAAGACGCTATCATTCGTATTGGCGATTTAATTACACCGGAAGATTTTTATGTAGAAAAACATAGAACCGTATATGAAGCCATGTTTGATTTATATCGTCGGCAGGATCCAATTGATTTAGTGCAGTTGGCAAATAGATTAAATGAAAAAGGTGAATTAGAACGTATTGGCGGTCGCGCATTTTTAATTCAATTGTCAAATTTTGTTCCAACGGCTTCGCATATTGTTTCTTATGCGAATATTGTTCATAAAAAAGCGACATTACGTCGTCTCATTCATGCCGCTTCAGATATTACAGGTTTAGGATATATAGAAGATGAAGAAGTGGACTCTGTTCTTGATCGTGCAGAGCAAAAATTATTTACTGTTTCGCAGAAATTTTTGAAAACTGCTTTTTCTCCTATTCAAGATATTTTGGATGATGCATTTGAACGCATTGATACATTACATAAAAATAAAGGGCAATTGCGCGGACTGCCATCATATTATACTGATTTAGATGCAAAGCTTGGCGGATTTCAAAAATCTGATCTCATTATTTTAGCCGCACGTCCTTCCGTTGGAAAAACCGCCTTTGTTTTAGATATTGCGCGTACCGCAGCCGTAAAAAATAAAACACCCGTTGGTATTTTTTCTTTAGAAATGAGTAAAGAGCAATTGGTAGATCGTATGCTCTGCGCTGAAGCAAATATTAATTTGTACAATCTACGCATGGGAAATCTTACTACTACCGGCGAGCATGATGATTTCTCTCGCATTGGACATGCATTAGGAGTTTTATCTGAAGCGCCTATATATATTGATGATACGGCGGCAGCTGGCATTATGGAAATCCGAACAAAAGCACGACGATTGCAAATGGAAAAAGGATTAGGATTATTAGTCATCGATTATTTGCAATTAATGCAGTCAAAATCTTCAGGTGAAAATCGCGTACAAGAAGTTGCAGAAATTACTCGTGGTCTAAAATCTATTGCGCGTGAATTAAGTATCCCTGTAATCGCCTTATCACAATTGTCTCGTAATGTGGAACAATCAAAACCTGCTGTACCAAAATTATCACATTTACGCGAATCCGGTTCTATTGAGCAAGACGCGGATATCGTTATGTTTATTTATCGAAAAGCTGCGGATCCAAATTATCGTAAAGAAGATTTGTCGCCAGATGAAAGAAACTTGGCAGAAATCCATATAGCGAAGCATCGCAATGGCCCAACAGGTATTGTGCAATTATATTTTGATGAATCACGAGCGAGTTTTAAAAACTTAGCACGTAAAAATTCCGTTGGTGCACCCCATGCGGCAGAATCAGGAAATGCGTCGCAGCAATTCGATCCACATACACCTATACTGGGTACACATGGATAATGTAATTTGCCTATGCAGGATTTTTTATTCTTGCATCCTGTCGTCAAATGTTGTACAAATACAATACTATGTTTTCAAAACTCAAACAATTCAAAGATATCCGCGACAAAGCTAAGACCATACAAACTGCGCTTTCCGGTGAAAAAGCTGAGGGTTCGGCAGGATGGGGTAAGGTGAAAATTACCATTGATGGCAACCAACATGTTACGTCAGTACATATTGAAGAATCGGCTATGTCTGATCGCGGAAATTTAGAAGGATATATTAAAGATGCGACAAATGATGCTATGACAAAAATTCAAAAAATTATGCAAACAAAATTGCGAGATATTGGTGGACTTGATCTTGCGAAAGACATGCAAAATCTCATGGGAAAATCCTAATCCATGCCCTCAATTCCAAAACCAATTCACGATACGGCTGCTGCATTTGATTCACTACCAGGTATTGGGCCGCGTGCGTCTTTACGATATGCATATTGGCTTGCAACGCAGCATCCTGAATCAATAAAAAAATTTTCGCAAGCCATACTATCACTAGCAGATGGTATCAAGCGATGTGCGCTATGTGGTGATTGGACTGATATAGCTGGATGCAAAATATGTTCTGATATACGACGCGATCAATCGCTTATCTGTGTAGTTGCATCAAGCCAAGATATTCGTGTGATCGAAGAATCTGGAGTATATAAAGGTTTGTATCATTCACTTGGAGGACTTATTAATCCTATCGAAGGACGAACACCGGATACGCTACGTATCCTGCCGCTTATTTCACGCGTGCAAAATTCAAATTCAAGCATACAAGAAATTATTTTAGCACTAGACCCCGATACACAAGGAGATATGACGGCAATGTATATTACAAAACAACTGACGATTACAAATGTGCGTGTGTCGCGACTAGCACGCGGCTTGCAACATGGCGCGCAAATAGAATACGCTGATGGAACAACCATCGCAGATGCACTTTCAAATAGGAGACAATCTTGAAAACCTATACAAACCTTTTTATCGAATTGCAGGATGCGGACACCTATGCAAAACCTGGAGTAAAAACGGCTATTTCAATACTTGTAGATGGTGCGCAGGTACAACAGCTCACAAACGATCGACGATTTTTGTCTGTACAATTGAATCCGCAAAAAAAAAGATGATGATGCGCACTATGTTCAATTTACAAAAATTATTTTGCAAACGGTACCGGGCATAAAAAAAATAACTATTGTACACCCTGCGCTTATACCTATCATGCTTCCCGTGGCCGAACATGGTGAAGACTAACAAAAAATCCCCCGAGAGTATCGGGGGACTTTTTTTGTTTTACTTATGCGAGGGAAATAATTTTTATTTTTGTAAATGACTGACGATGACCAACCCGACGCTTGTATTTTGATTT
>JAHFIO010000098.1 GCA_023246325.1 Candidatus Uhrbacteria bacterium
CGATATGATGATTATACGAATATCCTGCCGATTGCGGATGTATTGAATGATATAGCGGTGACTATACGAGTACATGTGAAAGAAATTTCACAAGCACCTACATTTCGAAAGCGTTTTGCAATTATTCGTGCAATTGTTTTTGATGCAAGCGGAGAAATAAAAGTAACATGGTTTAATCAACCGTGGCTTTTGAAACAATTAAAAAAAGGTGATGAGATTTTTATTTCAGGTATTGTAACAAATCGCGAAAGATATGGTCGCGGATTTACGTCTCCGCTATGGGAGCCGGCAAATGAAGAAACGCTTGCGGCAGGATCCATAGCTCCCGTATATCCGCTCACGTCTGGTGTTTCGCAAAAAACCTTGCGTAAAGCTATGAAGATGGCGATGAATGAAGTGGAATTTCCAAAGGAGTGGTTATCGGATGAAGTATTGCAACGTGTGAAAGTGCCAGCTTTGCCGCAAGCATATAGGTATATTCATACACCAGCGTCTATTCAAGAAACTGAAGAGGGAAGACGACGTATTGCATTTGGTGAATTGATATCATATCAAGGTGCATTACGAAGCGCGCGCATGCAAGCGAATACAGCTGGTGCACCTCAGATTATTTTTGATGAAGCATTTGCAAAAAAATTTTCTTCAGCATTTCCGTTTGAATTAACCGATGATCAAAAAAAAGCTATATGGGCATGTGTGCAAGATATGTCTAAAAACATTTCTATGCGGAGGTTAGTACAAGGTGATGTTGGTAGTGGAAAAACTGTGGTTGCTATTATGTTGGCTGCGCTTGTATATAGATCTGGATTTTCTTCTGCTATTTTAGCACCAACTGAAGTTTTAGTACGACAACATTTTGCTACATTCAAAAGATATTTGAGTGTATATGATATGCCAGTTTTGATGTTGACATCCGCTGCTCGTATCCTGCATGAAGGAGGACAGGAAAAAAAATTGTCTGCAGCGGAAGCGCGCGAACGAATTGCATGTGGAAGAATAGTGGTTGTTGGTACGCATGCATTATTAGTGCGTGGAAGCATGCCACCAGACATTGCATGTGTGGTTGTAGATGAGCAGCACCGATTTGGTGTCGCGCAAAGAGAGGCGCTTATTGCTCCAGCGCGCGCGGATGGAAAAGTTCCGCATTTGTTATCTATGACGGCGACACCGATACCACGATCTTTAGCATTAACTTTGTATGGAGATTTAGATATATCAATTATTCGACAAAAACCAGTTGGCCGCGCATTGATTGAGACGCACATATTACTTGACGATCGCGATCGGCAGGATGCATATGATGTAGTAATGCGTGAGATTAGGTTGGGGCATCGTGCGTTTGTGATTTGTCCTTTGATAGATCCATCGGATATTTTGGGGGCGAAAAGCGCCGAGGTTGAAGTTCGCCGATTGCGAAATGGAATTTTGAAACATGTGCGCATTGGATTAATGCATGGAAAATTATCTTCAATTGAAAAAGAAAAAGTGATGTCGGATTTTGCGACTGGTTTATTGGATGTATTAGTTGCGACAACTGTTGTTGAAGTTGGAGTGGATGTGCCAGAAGCAACCGTATTATTTATTGAAAGTGCGGAACGATTTGGTTTAGCGCAATTGCATCAATTACGTGGACGTATTGGACGGTCGACTTGGAAGTCATATTGTTTTTTAAGTACGACGGATTCTGAATCGAATCCTCTGCGATTGCGCATATTAGAAAAAATATCCGATGGATTTGAAATAGCTGAAGCAGATTTAAAATTTCGCGGACAGGGGAATATATTAGGAACCGAGCAAAGTGGTGCAGCGATATTTAAAGCGGCAAGATTGGATGATATAGATTTAATGCAATTAGCACGAGAGTGGGGTCAGGCACCAAACTGTGGATAAGTGTTCTTAAAAAAACTTATCCACAGTTTGGTGCCTGACCCCACATTGTTTCTAATGCATCGCGTAGTGTTGCGACTTCGATGCATTCGCATCCTGCAGATTTTTTAGTCCCTTGATTTTTTGGTACAATGATTTTTGTAAAACCTAATCGTGCAAATTCTTTTATACGAATATCTGGTAATGAAACCGGGCGAATTTCACCAGCCAAACCTATTTCACCAAAAACACCAATATGAGGTGGAATAGGCGTATCTTTCATTGCACTTGCGATGGCAATGGCGAGAGCTAGATCAATGGATGGGTCGCGTGCATCAATACCACCAACTGCGTTTGCATATACATCTTTGTCATGTACGTTTATTCCTGCACGACGCGCGAGAACCGCAAGAAGCATCCCGAGGCGAGCACTATCAACACCGGTTGCTCGACGAACGGGAGTTGCATATCCTGCCGTGCCTAGAAGCGCTTGCATTTCTATGAGAATGGCACGATGCCCTTCTATTAAACACGTGACGCTTGAGCCTGAAATATTTTTTGGACGATCGCGAAGTAATTCTTGTGATGCATCGTGTACGGGCTCTAAACCATTTTCTGTCATGGCAAAAAAAGCTGTTTCGTCTGAAGAACCAAAACGATGTTTGATGGCGCGCAAAATACGGTATCGATGTTGTGCATCACCCTCTAAAAATAAAACAGTATCAACTATATGTTCAAGTACGCGTGGACCTGCGATATCACCATCTTTTGTAACTTGACCAACGAGAATAACGGGAACATGTGAATGTTTTGCTGCTTCAGTAATAATTGCGCCACATGCTTTTACTTGCGGAACGGATCCTGCCTCACCCGAACTTTCTGAGTGGTGCATGGTTTGAATGGAGTCGATGATGGTGAGATGTGGTTTTTCATGTGCAATTGTTGCCGCGACTATCGAGACATTGGTATCATTCAGAAAAAATAATGTTGCAGGAATATTTTTTGTGAGTCGTGTGAGACGACGTGTTATTTGTGCGGGCGATTCTTCTCCTGTGATGTATAAAACTTTTTTTCCTGTATTCGCTATGGTGATGGCAACTTGTGCAAGCAAGGTTGATTTACCAATACCTGGCTCACCTGCGATGAGTGTGACCGATCCCGCAACCAAACCTCCACTTAAAACCGTGTCGAGAGAGGTGAGGCCTGTTGGTGTCATGGTAGCTTCTTTCGCGGATTCAGAATTAAATCCTTGCAGGATGCCGGGCTTGAAATTTTTATTTGTTGTAGTTGGTGTATTTTCTTTTGTAAAAATATCTTCTTTTATGGTTGCCCAAGCTCCACATTCATTACAACGTCCTGCCCATTTTGAAGTTTGTGCACCACAATGTGAGCAAGAAAAAAGAGGGGAGGGGGATTTCAT
>JAHFIO010000015.1 GCA_023246325.1 Candidatus Uhrbacteria bacterium
GCATTGAAGTTGCGCGTACCATCGCGGCCGTGACAGGAAAACCGATAATCGGTGTAAATCATTTAGAGGGACATCTTGCATCTGCATGGCTCATGCCAGAAAATAGAAAAAAATGGAAATTTCCAATATTGTATTTATTGGTTTCGGGTGGGCATACGGAGTTAATTCTCATGAAGGATTTTTGCTCGTATACAGTAATTGGTCGAACACGTGATGATGCGGCAGGAGAAGCATTTGATAAAAGTGGGAAGCTTATGGGTCTTGGATATCCGGGTGGACCTATGATTGCAAAGTTGTCAGTAGGAGGAGATGCAACGCGATTTACTTTACCGCGCCCGATGTTGCATGATATAAGTTTTGATTTTAGTTTTTCAGGATTGAAAACTGCGGTGAGATTAGAGTGGGAGAAGTTGCGTGCGGATGAACAAAAAAATAAAAAAATAATTTCTGATTTTTGCGCAAGTGTTCAACAGGCGATTACGGATGTACTCATTGAAAAAACAATACGCGCAGCATTAAAATATAAGCCTAAAGTTATATGTATGGTTGGAGGAGTTTCGGCTAATGAACATCTGCAAGTATCATTAAAAAAAGCAGTTGTAGAGCAGTTGAGTGGTAGTGTATTGTTGCATCCTGCCGTTGGATTGCATACCGATAATGCTGCCATGATAGCTGCTGCAGGATATTGGCGATTCATGAGAAATAAAAAAACAGATTGGAAAAAATTGGATGCTGAGCCAGAATTAGATTTTTAATATGCGAACAGTATTTGTACAAGGAAAAAAAATCATTGTGCAGGATGAAAAATCTTGGGGGGTTGTTGTGAAAGAAGTAAAAAAAATTCTACTACCTGGAATGATACTTACCTTACAAGGTCCACTTGGTGCAGGTAAAACGACTTTTGTGCAGGCATTCGCAAAAGATGTAGGAATAGAAAAAAATATTGTCAGTCCAACTTTTTCGCTTATGCGTTCGTATATTCTGCCGAAACGTGTCAAAGGAATAAAAAGAATTATTCATGTGGATGCCTATAGAATAGAAAATGAAAAAGATATGTTAGCATTAGATTTGAGCGAGGAATTGGCAGATAATATGAGCATTTTGTTTATTGAATGGCCGGAAAATATATCGAGATGGGTATCGCAGTATGCAGGATTAGTACTATGTATAGAAATTATGCTATAATTTTAATATATGAAACAACAATTTGAAATTCCAGAAGATGGTTTACCTAAAATGCCGGGGGATAGGAATAATCCTTTTTATCCTGCCGATCCCATGGAAAGATTGCAATTGACTTTAATGCATTCAAATCCCGCACAGGGAGGAGGAGAAATATTGAGATTACGACCTGATGAAAGACCAAGACCTGGAGTAATAAAACGTGCCAAACCTGTAAATGAACTTCAAATACCCGCTCCAAGATCATCAGATATAAATTGGAATAGTCCATTATATATTGAGAGCCCGGATTCTACATTTATGTCATCTCGAAGTACGTGGAAAGAAAAATATAATCCAACAGAGCACAATTTAAAAAAAAGAGGAATAGCTTATGAAGGCGATCCACCGAAATTTGATAGTAATAGAAGTGAGGAAACCTTTGCCGCAGAAAGAATTATTTTAGAAGGAATAGATACAGATGGAACGATGAGAGCAGAGGGCAGTCAATTTCGTTGGTTAGGAAAAGGGGTGATAGCGTACCCTGGCACTAAAGCTGATGATAGAAGAGGGGTGGATGTTGTTTTAGTATTTACAGATGAGAATTTAGTAGATGCGAATGGATTATTGCAAGGGTATGGATTGGCAGTGGATATAACAACTGATCGTGATGAGTTTGCAAATAAGTCTTTTAAAGATACAAAAACATTAGCAGGGGGTAATTTAAAATTAGATTCTGCTACTTGGGCAGATTGGAGAACAGATAAAAATAAACTACGCATAGGAAATCCAAAAGAAGGTAAAATTGATGTAAATCATATTTCTATATATTTACCTGGAGAATGGATTAAATTTTTTTCAGATGTACAAAATATTCCAGGGCCAAATCAAATTAATACGCGTATGGCAGAATTACGCTCATTTGTTGCCTTTCAGATTCAAGCACAGCTAGAATTCCAAGCGTGTATGTATTTAGAAATAATGGGTGTAACAAATAGGACACCTTTAAGAAATATTCAAAGAAGTGATTTAGAAGTTCAACTTGAAAGAGCCATGAATTCTAAAGATGAGAAAAAATCTAGTGATGCTAAAAGACTTCATATGATGTTAACGAAGATATGGAAATCTACTGACACTTTGCCTCCACTTCATAAAGATGTTTTCGAAGAATTACCAAAAGAAATTAAAGAATTTGGATTATTACAAAAAACTCAAGCACGCGCTTGAGTTATTTCCATCATTTCACGTAATGCGTATCCATCAGATGGAGAGAGTCTATTCGGCCATTTTGGACGAAGCATAGCAATAAATAAATCCCTTCGCATTTCTAATGAATTGCTTGGAAGTCTTAGAATGGCGGGCATACCTGCATGTGCTAATTCAATTTGTTCAACTTCATTTCTGAAAAGAATGTCCTTTCCATTCAGGTGGATCAATCGTGGAAATGGATTTTTAAAAATCTTGTTCAGATCCTCGAACATATCGGTCTGCAGTGCTTGGATTTTCATTTTTTCCTTTTTGTATAGGGTAAGGTACATGTATATTCATACATCATTTTCGTATAAAAGTCAAGGGGAGGTGCATCTGTATGTGGAGTCTGGTTCTTGGTATACAAAATATTGATTATGCTTAAAAAATGACTAGGTTGAGAGAAAAAGTGTGTATAGGTATATGGTGACAAAATACTTGACAAGTAGGTAAAATTGTGGTAGATTTGTTGCATGCTATACTAATATGGATATGACACAATTTTATGATGAATCTCATGAGAAGCCTGGCCATTTGGATGCCTCGCGATATGGCGAAGTTCCTAATAAAAATGCAGTAAACCCCATACAAGAGCGTTTGCAAAAAATACATCCAGAGATTGTATGTATTGAAGGTCGGTTAGAATTTTTACAAGCACATCCAAATGAAAAAATAGAGGATTTTATTGATAGTATTCATACCGTACAAGATAGGCTTGAAAAACTTTCTACAAAAGCAATTCTGGATGGCTGCGATTTAGATATTCGTAGACATTTGTATGCTGAAATTGTTAAAATGGAACATATTAAAAAACAGGCATTTCGTTTATTTATGCCTGCAGGATATGTGGAGAGTAAAACATCTTCTGTTCGGAATCCTATTGAAAAAAAAGAGCGTGTAGCTGTACAAAATATGAAGATGGAAGAGCCTGGTGTATTTGGACGCATGTTTTCAAATGTGAAAAAAATATTTGGAAAAGAAAAAAATATAGTTGAAGAAGAAATCCCTAAACCGTCTATGTCAGGTGGTACATTGAGGGATTTTTTGTCATTGATGCCGGGGATTGAAAGCACGAATGAAATGAATGCGAGAAAACAAAAAGAAAAAGAAGATATAGAAAAGGAAGCATTATTACAAATTTTGCGGCTGCCAAATCATAGATCTGCTCCTGTGAGTATTGTGGCACGGTTAAATGAGTTAACGGATAATGAATTTTTGCCAACGGAACGTGAGATATGGGAAGAGGCGATGGCATATGGGGAGAAGAATGTTGAATTCGCGAATCAATATGTTGTTGATTTGGCGCGTAGAAAAGCAAATGGGGAAGATATTGAATCTTTTAAAGAATTACGTGAATTACGAAAATTACATAAGAAAAAATTGGAAGAAATATTGCCTGAAATGAAAGACGAACCTGTATTAGAAGTTCCTGATTTAGTACTTCCTCCTGTTGTAGAAGTAGATGCGGATACAGTTCATCCTGTGCGGTTTAGTGATACTACGAAAAAAATAGAAGATGAGGCGAGAAAAAGACGCACGACATATCAGGTGCATGAGGAAGAAGCGGAGTCTATACCAGATACCGTTCGTACTGGACTAAAAGAAGAAAGTGAAAAATTTGATCAAATGATTCAGGAAGAAAAAGCACGTATATTTGAACGTGAAAGAGATGCATTTGTGCGTCAACAAGAATTAGCAACACCTGTTAAAATGTCGCAAGAAGAAAAAGATGAATTACTTCGACAAGAGCGTATGATGTGGGATGCAAAAAAAGGATTGGAGAAAAGACGTATGTTGAAAGAACATATTACGCCATCTTTTTTGAAAAAAGAAGAAGGAGAGGAAAAAGAAATGCGCACAATGGTAAAAAATAAGATGCTGCGTTTTGTTAAAGAGTATGCAGATATAGAACATATTGAAGAATTAATGGAAGAGGTGAAGCAAGGACTTACAGAATCGGAATTAGTGCCATATGAACAAGTTAAAAAAACACTGTCAGTTCCGGATGATATACGCATTGCTCCTGAACTTCAGAAGTCTATTCACAGATTGCTTTGTGCGGCTTTATTACACTATACATCACCTAAAATAGAAGAATTATGGAATAAAATAGTTCCTATTGTTGATCGATTGTCGAAACCCAAATTGAAACATCGTTCAGAAATAAGAGAAGAAAAAAAAGCAGAGGTTGAAAAATCAGTTAGTATATCTCAAGCTCAAAAAGATGAGTTAATGGCTTTTGCTGATGGGGGAGAATTGACTGATGGTGCACAAAAATATTTACATACAAGCAATGGTTTTTTTCAAGGTGAATCAATGAAAGCATATGTCGAATTTTTGAAATCGCATACTGTGGCAATGAATCAAGAACAGAGAATGCAATTATATTCTGCTATGATGCGTTTACGTGCAGCGCAAGTGACGGGTTTAACCCCCATTGAATCTGATGAGCGTATTCAACAGGTTGAAAAACTAAAAGATGATATATTTATTGAGCTTCAGAAAAAAAATAAAAAGAAACAGGATTTAACAGAAACAGAAGTTTCACTTTTGGCTTCGTTTGCAGTTGATGGTGTTTTAGTGCCAGAATATGGTGAATTGGTTAAAAAATTAAAAAATAGTTTATCTGAAATGCAGTTAGGTGCATTTGGTTTTATAGAAAAAAAATGGAATGATCGAATCCGCGATCATCTTTCCGATGAACTTGTTCAGAAAAAAGAAAGATTACTTATTGCAGAATTATTAAATTTAAAATATCGAGATATTCGAATATATACCGTACCACTTGTGCGTGCAATTGAAAATTACATTATAGATCTTACGGCGCCTCCAATTACAACTCAACCTAAAAAAGAAAAAACCCCTAAAGAAAAAAAGAATATAGATCAAGGTTTTAATACACTTGGTTTAGCACTTGCAAAATCAAAAATTGAAGCACCCTCTGTTGAAGACGGGTCACCCGGGAAAGAAACAGTAATTCATTCGACTCAAATTGGTATTGGTGAGTTGGAACCTGTTGTGGTTGAAAAACCGAAAGTTGAAGAAGTAAAAACCGCAAAAAAACAAAAAGAGATTTTATCTAATGGTGATAGAAAAAAATTACAAGCATTTGCAGAAAAACTTAATGACACAAAACTAAATTTGAAAGATATTAAAGATATTATATCAAAATATAACGATGCAGAAGGTATAGATTTTAGCGATGTATACAATACTACAATTATAAAACTTGAACATATCAATCCTGAAAATTTGGATAGTAATAAGAAAAAACGCGCCTATTTTCGCGCTATTGTTATGGCTATTTTGAATTATGATGAAAGAAAAATTGATGAACAAATAGAGCTTGTACTACACGTATAAAAAAACGACCTGACATACTACATCAAGTCGTGAGTAAAACTACCGCATGCCATCAACTGGTCCAAAACTTTTGCCCAGTTTTTGCATCCATCTTCGCATATTGGCGCATGCAGGATGAGTACATGCGATCCGTTCACAACCAATTTTTGTACTCCCATAAACCAATCCACAGCTGCGCTCATTGGATGGTTATGATGGTTCATATCGGTTGCGACCGCTATCCTGCCGACATTCCCTGCCATCGACAGGATGAGTGGGAAGCCGATCGCGATTTCACAACCGAGAAATTCAGCGCGCGCTTTTGTTCCTAGCGTTGTTGCTTCGGCTGGCATAAGCAAGTCGAGAAGAGCAATGTCGAATCCGCCTTTGCAGGCCAATGCACGAGCTTCGCCATATTCACTTGTCACGACAACTTCGTGTCCGAGTGCTGTGAGCTGAGATTTTCCAGCGCGGCGGTTGCTGACGGCGTCATCAACGAGTAAAATCTTCATTGATTTTTTTCCTTGTTGATTTCGGCGATGGCTAGTATGAGTGGAATCAGTATGTTTTCCTCGCCTGTACGTTCAACAATTGGCATTGCCTTTATACGCGTTGGAAAGCGAGACGCAAGTGCGTGCGATTCGGTTTCTTCGTTTTTGTTAAAATACGAAAGGAATATGACGGTATGTTCGGTTTCTTTTATGAAACGCAAAGCGGTTTCCGCCGAATTTACGAATGCAAGGTCGGTCTCGATATCCGTATCGTCTATGAGCTTGTCTCGTATGACAGCTCCGCATCCCTTCGCGATCTGTGCGATGACGGCTGCAATTGGGTTTGCAGGATTAGGACTTTCGTATTGAATGAACAGAGTAGCTTGTGTCATTTTTCTTCTCCTTTTATTACCCTAGCATACATTTTTGGTCTTGTCAATGTCTTGGGTGTAGAAAAAGTGAAATTGAAAGTTATCCACAGTGGTTTTATGCGTAAAAGAAAAAAAGAGTGTACTATAAGGATATAATTCGTTATATATATACTATGGGCAAAGAATATCCAAAAGGATCAAAAGAATTTATCAATAAACCTATTGATGCTAAAGATGAAAATAATAGGGAAGATATTGTTGCGGAGACGTTTGAAAAACATATTAAGAATTATATTAAAGTTCCAAAAAAACCAGAAGATGATGGACCACCACCAATGACGGGTGGGATGACTATAGATATTTTTGATCCAGATGATAAGAAGGGACCTCCTCCACCACCACCAACTGGAGCAATGAATGAGTATAAACCAAAGGAAGTTAAACAACCACCTAAAAAAGAAAAAGATTTTGGTGGAATGACCATGTAATATAAATATATGTCTATAGAAACACCAAAGTATATCGAAAATGTTTTTGACAGTAAAATAAGCGATGTACTTGAAAAATATCCTACATTAAAACATGAACTTTTAGATATTTCAACGCGTTTGAAAGAAACGGTTAGCACTATGCTTTTGGATGGATATTTTACTGAAGAAGAAATGAAATATGTTAATGGCATGGTAGATGCATCTGGAGGTCGAGACAATCATCATTCAGTCATGGTTTTAGAACTGATTGCAAAAAAATTATTATCCGGAAAGAAGAAGACAAAGGGTATTGATTTTATGAAAGATGTGTAGAATAAAACATACTTGAATTCAGATCTACTAAAAAGAATTTGGGAATAGTGTTTTTATATTATTGCTTATTACAGCATATTGAAAGATACGTTTTTGCAATTTCTCGATTTACTGGCAGTTGCATAACTGCTTTTATGAGCTTTGGATTTAACCCTCTTTGTACGATCAATTCTTTTGTTTTTTGCTCTTGTGCAGATAAGTCCTTGTCCGTATCATTATTTAATCTGATGTCCGTTTTTGCCAGTGAATCAGCCAAGAAAAGAATTCCAACTTCTAGCCCAAAACCAGTATGTTGTTCTTGAAGTTGTTTTGCACGTTCAGCAAATTCATCACTTTGTGCATAGATGAGTGTATATCCCATTTTGGATTTTTTTGCTTCATCGCGGACGATGCCTAATTCATAGTGAAGTTCTGCGCAACGAGCAATATATTCAATTTGCGCAGCAGTTACATTATATTCTTTTTTCAACATTTCTGAAAATTTGATTGATCGAATGATTCTACCCGATTCTACTTCATGCTTTTTGAATGATGTTGAAATAGAGCCATCTTCTTCTTTCTTTAATCTGCGCATAGTGAATTTGCCGAGATCATGTAGTGGGATAGACATATTTAATAAAACTTCTTTATTCATACCATCAATTTCTTCAGACATGTATGAATCCACTTTTTCTTTTATTCCCCAATCCTCGATGTACGCAGGTATTTCCTGATGATAAAATTTTTCGAACATTTTTGTATGCGTTATTATTCCCCACTGATGCCAATTTGGTTCATGCTCTAAGTAATTATCTGGATTATCAAAAAAGATCTTATTTCTTGGCTCGGATATATCCTGAGTTTGTAAAATAAGATCTTTTGCAATTGTCGGTAATTTTTGCCACAGGGAAGAAATAATCTCGAATGCATCTTTTTTATTTCCCACTATTGGGTTCATTCCTAAAAATTTTTCTGACATAGGTTTGTAAAAAATTATGAATAAAATTTTCACACTTTTTCGACCTTTGTTCCCGATTTAAGAGTACGTTTTATTGCAAGATACGTATCCTGCCGACATACGCTTGAGACGGGACGGGATTTGAAATATCCAAATCCCGTGAAAGATGTGCAGAGGGTTTACAGGATCACGGTCATGACCTGTGCGATTTTGTGGACGGTCCACAGACCAAAACGGAAGTAGGCGTCCGTGATTTCCGCTTGCGTGTATTCGTGACGACCTTCGAGGCGGGGGAGTCCGCTAACGCTCATAACGAGGATGCGATCGCCTGGGTCGAGACCTACGATAGGTGCCTTTGCGGGGATTTCGACATGGATTCCGAAGCGCTCGTTCATGGCTTGGATAGTCAACGCATGGCTAGGATTCAGCACCACCACGACTCCTTGCGCGATGATTTCTTTCGCTGTTTCAGGCGTGCACGCGGTGCGTGTGACGGCACAGTTTGCCGCAAACATGTTGTCTGCAATGCCGAAACCGAAATATGTTTTGCTCATTTTTAACCTCTGGTTGTGTGAAAGGGCGAACTTTATTCAGTCTAGCATAGATTTTGCGCCTTGTCAAGGGGATTTGGGGGATTTTTGAAGATTTTTCATTCGACGGAATGTATATGTGTACTCAAACATGTTATTATTTTATATATATGCAAAATAATCCATTTGATATTGTACCAAAATCATCTGGGAATACTATTCCAGAGTCTGAAAGAATTGCTGTCTCACAGCCTATACCACAAAATGTAGAAATAGAAGAGTTAACATTGGTTGAATTAAGGTTAAAATATCCAGAGAGGTATAAAAATTATATTAGTTTCTCAAATGAGAATCCTTCAAATGCATTATTTAATAATACAAAATGTGGAGTTAAAAAATGGTTATGTATTTTAAAATCACTTGATGAATATATTAATGTATATGAAAAAGAGATAAGTACTGACCTGAGACACGTAACCCAGCAAAAAGTCTTTTCAGAAATAAGACGTTTTATAGAGAATGGTGAGACTAAGGGTTATGTAAAGTTACCCACAGGTTCGGGAAAAACTGTAATATTTCAAAAATTTGTTGAAGCAATTAAACAAAGAACCATTATCGTTGTACCAACTACACAGTTAATTCAACAGACACGAGATAGATTTAAAAAATCAAAAATACTTTCTAGCATAGGTGTTATTGATCAAACCTCTAAAGACATTGATTCTCAATATATTATTACAACTTATAATTCTTTAATAATACAAATAAAAAATAAAAATATACTTCCAGATGATTTTCCAATCATCATTCTTGATGAAGCTCACAAAGCACAGGGTAATGTTAGTAAAGATGTAATTGGTCAGTTTAATAAATCTATAGTTTTAGGATTTACGGCAACTCCAGATTATTCTGAAAATAAAAAAACACAATTTGCTAAAAAACTATCAGATGTACTTCCAAATAAAATATATGAAATGAATGTTTCTGAGGCGATTCAATCAAACATGCTTTGCGACGCTGTAACATTGCCACATTTTACCGGATTAAATATTTCATCTGTTGAAATAAAAGACGGAGACTATGTAGATTCTTCACTTTCAAGCGTATTAGATCAAAATGTTCATAGGGCGGAAGTAGTAGATTATTATGAAAAAAATTTTTCTAGTTTTAAAACAATAGTTTTTTGTGCAGGTATAGATCACGCGGAGCATATGGCAAAACAATTTACTGATAAAAAAATAAGCGCAGCATGTATAAGCAGTAGAACTTCTAAACTGGAAAGAAAAAAAATATTAACTGATTTTAAAAAAGGCAAAATTCAAATATTGTGTAATGCGAATATCCTTATTGAAGGATTTGATGATGAAGAAGTTTCACTATGTTTAAATATTAATCCAACAATGTCTGCTGTAGTAGCTGAACAACGCGGTGGTAGAGTTTTACGATTAGACCCTAAAAATCCAAATAAAAAAGGATATATTATTGATTTTGTATATAACGATACACGCGCCGTAGATTTAAAAGTTACGCACCCTATTTTTTATTTTGAAGTTTTAAAGTCTAAATCAGTTTCAAGAACCACAACAGAGCAAGAACTTAAAAAAAATAAAAAAAGATCTACAGATAAATATCAATTAATTCCATCTGAAAAAATTCAAAATCAAGAGATTCATGATGATGTAGCAATGATGGAAATTTTAAAAACTAAAATTACATATCAAGAGATTGGTCTAGAATTAAAAAATAAACTTGAATTACAAAATAAACAAAGACTTGAACAGATAGAAAAACAAAAAAAAGAATTAAAAAATTACGAAAATGTGCGTATGTGGTTTGACCAAATAAACGTAATAGAAAAACCTAAAAAAGATCTTATTTTAAAACTTTTAAAATTAATTAAAACACCCATTAATCAAATTACGCATCAAATAAATTCAGATTCAAAATTATCTTTAGATGGAAAAAATATTATAGCTAGACTAGAACAGATAACTCAAGAATGTAATGCGTTACTAACAATTATTGATTCTACCTTTTTAAAATTAAGAAGTCGAGCATATGACACCGTAGATCCTGATATTCTTTTGTCGAATGAAGACATGTTGCATATTTTAAATTCTTTACCAGCTGATTTATTTATTATAGATATAGAAAATATCACTAATAAATATGAAAATATAATACAAGATATCGCTGATTTCAAAGATATCTTATTTATACGTAAGCGAGTATTAAAAAATCTTCCTGATTCTAAAACACCAAATGGTATTAGAAAAATTTTAAATAAAATGAAAATTCAAGCTACTACAGATGAAATTATAAAACATATTAATATACTTATTAAATCCGGTATATTTTTAGATTCCGAATCGTATGAAGACCCAAGCGGGGTTATTACAAATTACTATTCTCAAAAATCTGTTGATGAAATAATAAAAAGCTTCACACAGTACTAATTCTATTTAAAACAACGCTTTATAAAGCGTTGTTTTAATATTATGCTCGCCCATCTTAACATCTAGATTTTTAATGAATTTTCTCAAATGTTGATTTTTGAAGTACGGCGAAATCATTTTTGTTTCTTCGCATTGGTGCATCAAGAAATTTTCCAATAGGGGATATTCGTTTTTCACCTATAATTAAAATTCCATTTTCTTCGATTTGAATATGTTCAAATGCTTCTTTTTCTTTTTTAGCAATGAGATCTGGTGTTATGCCATCGCCAAGTATATTAGGTGTTGAACCTGTTATATATCGTTCAAATTCACTTGCTTTTCGCATAAGTAAATCAAATTCTTCTTGAAAATTTGGATATAGATATCCGTTAATTATGCATTGTGCATTGTTTCCACGTTGTACTCTGACTCGGTATCCTGCGTTGCTAAAAGCTGTTGCAGGTGCGCATGTTTCAAATGAAGGTAAAGACATAAGTCTCGTTCCATCAAAAAAACCACGTTGTTCATCATTCTCATAAATGAATCTTGCTACTGGTCTGCCTGACTGTGGATCTACATCTAGATATGCATAGCCATACGCTGATGGAATTTTAAAGCAGTCTTCATTTGTAATGAGAAAACGCTCAGTATCATTTCCTTGAAATTGTAATGCCCACCCTTGCGTATTTGATGCAGTAGTTATGAGTCTTGAGCCCTGTATTTCTCTTTGTATGTTTTCAGGAAAATGTTGTATAAGCCAAGGGGTTATTTTTTCAGTACATATAGAATGTATTATAGGATGTATACGATTTAGCATATATTTGCATGCATCTTCATCTTGATTCCACATGGTTCCGTCTACAATAGATAATAGAGTTTTAAATGAATCTTGTAACGTTAATTGTTTTATTTTGTTTGTAATAGTTTTTATACCATCTTCTTGGATTTTATTTATTGTTAGTGTAGAGTCATTCGCTAAAAGCGTTTTCCAGGGTTCATATTTTTCATATTCTAACTCGGAAATAATTTGTATGCATTTAGATTTGAGTTCTTGTGATACTTCTAGAATTTTTGAGGATATTTCTTGAGAAGTTAATTTCTTCTCAAGTGTTTCCGCGATTTTTTCCTGTATCGTATTTGATGGGCAATTTTTATTTCCTGAATATGCCATTTTTAATAGATCTAGATGTTCTATGGACTGTGTTTCAGATGTTGAAAGTGTTGGCGGGTTGAATATTTCGTTTGTCATATATTTAATTTATTTATGGTTTACTATTTAAGATTTGTTCTTTTATATTTTTAATTTCATCGTTTTCATCTTTTGTATTTTCAAGATATTTTTCTATAATTTTTGCATATAGAAGTATATCACTTAATGAAATATCTGGTGCTAATTCATGAT
>JAHFIO010000099.1 GCA_023246325.1 Candidatus Uhrbacteria bacterium
CCGATCCTGCCTTCAGGCGATGTTTCGTTCCAGGTAAAACGTGAAAGGACTTTCCTATTTCAAAAATCTCTTCAACCAATATCCCATCTTTTTCATATACTAAAATCGCACGACCATTCAAACAAAACAATGTTTCATCTTTATGCACATGGTATTGCAGGCTTAATTGTTGACCCGCATTCACATGTATAATTTTTCCAACATATTTTTCCGTATGTGCGAACCAAATTTCATACCCCCAAGGTTTTTCAACACGTCTTGGGAGAAAAAACATATTATCTCAACAAATCCTCTCTCCCAAAATTATATGCCTGTACCACTTTCCATCCTGATGCTATTTCATATTTAATCAATTCCATATGTTCTTTTAAAACATTTTTTACTGAACTGGACTGTTCGGGATACATTTTTTTCCAAAAAATAACTATTGATTCAAGTACACTTTCTTCTACTGACTGTAAATCGGCTACGCCAATTAATAATTGATTCGCGGTTTCTACCTTTGCAAGCGTATTATAATATGCTGCATATGCACTGAATATTTCAGGCGCAATAAACGGAATGCGCTCTTCAAGAGCAACTAATCTTTTTACATATTCAGATAACTTTCCCTGTATACGCTGCTCTTTTCCCGGTTGAAGAGTCACGGTTTCTGGTGGATTGAACTTTTCTTCTGAATTTTTATCATGTGGATTTTCCATATAGTATAATTTCATGATGAATAAACTGACGTGTATTCCCTAGTACATTATCATATTCGTATAAAAACGTAACGTAAAACAATTCTCTGTCATCATGAACCGCCAATCATCGCTCTTCTCAAACATATCTGTTAATGAAAAACCGTATATGTTACGGTTTATACTATACAATATGGACATACCATTCAATGAACGTCAAAAACAAAATGCACTATTTGCAACAGCACTGAATCATATTCTTATATCAGCAAAATGTCAGACATTTTCTATAACATATCGCGCAAAAACGGATGCAAGTATTGCAAATAAACTATCCAGATTTGGTGAAACACCAAACCAAATACTAGACCTATACGGAATTCGTGTTGTTACACCAACGTGGCCGGATGTAGAACGAATCGCAAATACCATAGTACAACTATATGGAGAAAAACCAACAGAAAAAGAAATGACCATTCGCAATGGCACCCTTATTTTTCCCTCATATCGAGATTATAGAAAACGTGATTGGGAGGGAGTCAGCCCCGCCACTTCATCTGGATACCTAGACGCTATTCACATAAATAGAAAAATGCAAACATATATTGTAGAAATACAAATTATGACTGATGAACTATTTTTAAAATACTGTACTGTTGCCTCAGATGAAAGCCATGCTTCATTCAAAAAAAGACAAAAGAAATTACCAAATACCAGGACCATCATTTTCTAAAAACCAACGTATATCAATTTTTACTAATCGAATCATTTTTCCTGATGCTAATTTGCATGTGGCATCTGAATCTGTTTTTGTTACTAATTCTTTACAACCTCTAAACGCATAATAATGTTCAAACGAACTATGCGCTTGTATAAGATATGCATTCCAAAAATAACCGCATCCTGCAAGCAGAAAAAAAATGACAATATAAACAAAAAAATACTTTTTATTATATACCTGCATTTGGTTTCCACATTTGTATCCTTAATTTAATTGCGAAAATACGAATGATAAAAATCGTACAAAGAAGAATATATCCTGCCCAATCATAATTCGCATACATATGAATTATGTAATACCCCACACCAAGCACTATTGCAGGAGTAGCATAAAAATCTTGATACAAAACCTCAGGAACTTCGCGAATAAGAATGTCGCGTAATACACCACCTCCAACTGCAGAAAGAGTTGCGAAAATGAGAATACCTATAAAACCCAAACCGGCTTCAACGGCTCGTGAAGCGCCAATATACGCCACGGTAACTAAACCTAAAGCATCAATCCATAGCATATATGGACGAATGCTCGCAAAGTACCGATATGTAAGAATTGAAAAAACTACCCCTAAAAATACAACAACGGTATATGTGGAATTATAAAAATATGTTGGAATTGTATTTAAAAATAATTCACGGATTGTCCCACCACCAAATCCTGTCACAAATGCGCAAGCTATAATACCAAATAAATCCAAACGCTTAGTTTGAGCAACGTGACTTCCATACACCGCGAAAGCGAACGTGCCGAGAAGATCTAGTATATACAATGGTGGCATGTGGAAAGTTTAGCAATGGAGCGTATATATAGCTAGAAAAATAGAACACATCTGTCCTATTTTCAAGATATTTTTTTATGCCGCTTTAGTAAGGAGTGTGGACGCCGTGTTTGAGAATAGAAATGGTATGACAATCTGTATTCTAGATTTCGATCTAGTATCTCTTGATCCATTTCCCTAAGCTACTTCATATACTTTTTTCCTATCTCATGCATATACGGCAGGATTGCTGCAAAAAGTATAACTGCTCCACCAAAAACAATCACCATGGTCAGATTTTCATGGAAAAACAAATAGCCAAATATAATAGCAAAAACAACTTCCAATAGCCCAATCAGTCCACCAATGCTTGCTTCAATATATTTGTAACCTTGGATAACGAGTATGAATGTCAGCAAACCGCATAGCGCAAAACTTAACATATAAAACCACGCCATACTAAATGATGGCACCAATTGTTTCTCACCGAGGTACAGCGAAATAGGCATATGTGTAATAAGGCTCGTCCCCCACGACAAGATAGAAATCTGAATGGCGGAATACTTTTTTGGAATCAGTTTTGTAGATGCAGACTGCGCTCCACTTGCAAGCCCACTCAGTATCGCCATAGACAGTGCTAAAAAAGAAAAAGCTCCAAGCGAGTTTTTAAAAACAAAAAATAATCCAGCTAGTGCAAGTATTAATGAAATTGTTTTTATCCAAGAAAATTTTTCTTTCAAGAAAAATCTACCAAACAAAAATTGAACGATAAGCAATGTAGAAAAGAAAATGAGGTTCGTAATCCCAATGCCAGAGTGTTGATAAGCGTAATAAATTGGTGCCTGCGTAAAAATAACGCAAAAAATTAACCATGAAAATTTTTTGTAGTCTCTCACGTCAATCCGTATCCAAGATTTATAGTACATGCAAAGCGGGATCAGGAAGGACAATACCAAAAATGCTCGTACATATGCTTGAAAGAACGTACCGAAATCTGGACCAAGTAAAACAGACCACACACCATAACTTCCATAGAGGATAGCAGATAAAAAAACA
>JAHFIO010000016.1 GCA_023246325.1 Candidatus Uhrbacteria bacterium
CTAAACCCATATATCGACAAATATATGCAATCATTTTCGTTCAGGTGAACCTACCGACCATTGTACATCCAACCCCTGTGCATGAATCAATGTATTATTATACTCCTCACACGCCGCTATAACCACAGGATCTAAACCCAATGAACGCGACAACTGAATCAAAGATCGAACATCTTTCGGTAAACATTTTCCTCCATATCCTCGATATCCACCAAATGCTATATCTAAATGTGATGCCCCAATTCGTGGATCAGCAGCTGCTGCATTTTTTACTATATCATAATCAACGCCCATAGCCTGGCAAATATCATACATCTGATTTGCGAAAGCGACACGCATAGCTAAAAAAGCATTTCCATAATATTTAACTAATTCCGCTTCTAGTGCAGGTAATGCAGCTTGATACGGTGCACCTGGCAATAAATCTAAAATAGACTGCGCATGCTCCTTACTCATATGCGTATATCCTACTAATTGACGTGTAGGATTTTTCATATCAAAATCCGCATTCGCTTCTGTTAAAAATTCCGGATTAAACAAAAATACATGTTGCGGATATTTTTTTTGAAATGCATCTGTAGTACCCGGAATTATAGTTGATTTTATAACTATTACCTTCCCTTCAGTTGGAATTGCTTGCACGGCCTCATGTAAATAACTATCATCAAATCCGCGTCCATCTAAATAATATGGTGTAGGCACCGCAATAAAAATAATATCCGCAATACGCAAAACATTCACATCCGCATACCCCTTTGGGGGATCATATAATCCAATATCAAAACCCTGCTCTTGAAATGAACGAGCAAGTGCTCCACCTACCATACCAGTGCCAGCAACAGCTAACTTTCTTTTTTCCATATATATATTCGATAAGACCAAAAATATTTAGGCAAGTTCCTACATACTATCTCCCACGCGCGCAAAATCTGCAATATCACTTTTGAAAATTGTGGATAGCGACGAAGCGGCGATGTATAATGCCATAAAACACGCCAGGATGCGGAAGGCGCCTCTTCGATCACGCGTGCTCCTGATTTCCAACGCAGTACATGCGATGATTTCATGGCTCGTAATCCCCGCTCTGCCCATAGTACACAGGATTGAACAAATATAAGTGGATTTCCTGGACTTGGCTCAATAGCTACAATACATCCCGCTAATTTTGTCACACGTGTCATTTCTGACAAAAATTTTTTTCTTTCATCGTCATTCGCAAGATGGTGTAATACATCGCGACAAAAAACAATATCAAAAGTCTCGGCAGGATATGGAAGCGCCAACCCATCTGCAACCGTACAATTCAATCCATATTGATTTGCAACTTCAACCGCCTCCGCACATGGATCGATTCCTTCAATGTCCACCTTTTCAAAATCAATACCCATCTGTTTTATATGAATAAAATTTACACCCTCGCCAGATCCTGACTCAAGAATTTTTATTTTTCCTTTTTGCAAAATTATTTTTTTTATTTCTTCTACAAAAGGTCGCAATGTTGCATGCTCATGCTCCATAACAAATGCATCGCTCGTTTGCCAAAGAAATCTTTCGCTATGATTTATACGAGCGAAATATGCAATCTGCTTTTGTAAAAAATCCTTCATGCAAAATATATTATAAAAACAACATCTTTCTCGCAGCAAACGCACACATTTTTAATAATAACCATCCATCCCTAAATCTATTTATTTGCGTTGATCCATATACACGATCTTTATAGTGCACAGGAATTTCTGCAATTTTTAAAGACAATTTCGCAGATCCAAATATCAAATCAAAATCTCCAAATGGATCAAACTGTCCAAAATATCCACGACCAGCCGCAAGGCGCGCATACTGATTACGATACATACACTTTGTCCCACACAATGTATCTGACATGGTCTGCCCTAATAAAAACGTCAGTACTGCACCGAAAAATTTATTTCCAAGCCAATTTAATGGACGCATCGCTTTTCCTTCCATGGGATATACGAGTCGTGTGCCATGAACATATTCTGCTCGTCCTGCGGCCAATATAGTATAAAATCTTGGCAACTCTTCTGGCATAACTGTTAAGTCCGCATCTAATATCATTAAAATATCATTACTCGCTTCAGCAAATCCCAAACGCACAGCATCACCCTTTCCTTTTCCAGTTTGCTTAAACATTTTAATAGGAAATCCCCAATCACGATCTTTTGCCACACGTTCAATTTCTTCCCAAGTTCCATCTGTAGAATGACCTTCCACAAAAATAACTTCAAGGGCGCCAGGAAATCGTGGCATGCGTTCAAGTGCTGGCAGCATATTTCCCCTTTCATTTCTAGCAGGAATAATAACGCTCACGGATGGTGCATGCATTTTTGAAATAGGGCGTTGACGACAAATAAAATACTCGACTAAACTTAATTTTTTTATAAGTGGCAAATGTGAAATATATCTATTCAAAAACGTGGACACAAAAGGAATATACACTGGCATAAGCATAAACGTATCCTGCCGAATAATTTCATACCCAGCTAACTCAATAATTCCCTGACATTGTTTTTGCGTCAGCCAATTTGAGTAATTTCTTTTTTGTGTAATACCAAGCCAAGATCCTAAACGAAATATCGGCCCCCAAAATGGATTGGTTTTTGTAAGCACTAATCTCGTATGCGTATTACATAATTTTGAAATATGCTCTAATGCGCTTTGAATATCTTGAAGATACCCGACTAGATCAATTGCATAGACATAGTCTGCATTCGCTTCAATAGGTGGTATCGGTTTTGTGACATCTGCCAATACAAATTGAAAGGCAGGATATGCGGCTCTCGCTTTTTGAATAAACCCATGACTAAAATCTATACCTATACCATGAGATGGTTTTAGTTTCTCTAATAGAACACCATCTCCACAGCCCACATCAATAATACGTTGATTTTCTGGAATAATATAGGTAAGCCATTGAATAATTTGTGAATAATAATACATATGTTTTTTCCGTAAAACATCGTTATGTTTTGCAATGTCCTCAAAGTGTTCAAGATGATTTTTCATACCATGTTATTACTTCATCTAATCCTGCATCAAAAGAAATCTGTGGTTCATATCCTAATAACTCGCGAGCACGTGTAATATCTAATTGTCGGCGTGGTTGCCCATCTGGTTTAGATGTATCCCATACAATCTCACCCGTATATCCACATTTAATTTTTATTTTCTCAACCAAATCTTTTATTGAAATTTCTATTCCCGATCCAATATTTATCGGCAAAGGTCCATCATATTTTTCTGTCGCCAAAATAATTCCTCGACATACATCACGCACAAAAACAAATTCGCGTGTTGCTTTTCCTGTTCCCCAAATATCTACGGTTGGCGCATGCGCATCACGCGCTTCAATCATTTTGCGGATGATGGCTGGAATGACATGCGAAGATTCAGGGTTAAAATTATCTCCCGGCCCATACATATTGACCGGCAATAAATATATCGCATTAAAACCATATTCCTGCCGATATGCAATCGATTGTACAAGCATCATTTTTTTTGCCAAACCATATGGCCCATTTGTTTCTTCTGGATATCCATTCCATATATCATCTTCCTTAAATGGAACGGGCGTAAATTTTGGATATGCACAAATTGTTCCCAGTCCTACAAATTTACGCACACCTGCTTCCATCGACGCATGCAATAATTGCGTGCACATCATTATGTTATCATAAAATAATTTTCCTGGATGTTGCCCATTAAAACCTATTCCTCCAACTGTTGCCGCCAAATGTATAACCGTGTCCACTCCTTGTACAACCCGCTTGCATACCGACATCTCCCGTAGATCATCGGCAGGATAGGACGGTATGCGAATTTCCGCCTCTGGCCATTTTTCTTTTAATGCCTTACACAAATGTGTACCGACAAACCCATGTCCACCTGTTATGAGAATGATTTTTGGAGTATACATACTAGCGAACGGTATATTGCTTACGCCACTCTATAGGATCTTCTGGAATTTCAAATGGAACTTCAATGCCTTCACGTTCTAAATCTGATGCTAAAATAATTTTTACTAAATTTTCAAAACTTAATTTATTTTCCCATCCTAATTTTTCTTTCGCTTTTGTTGTGTCTGCAAGTAATACATCTACTTCAGTTGGTCGATAATATTTTGGATCTATCTTCACTATTTTTTCCATATCTAATCCAACTAATTTTGTTGCAATTTCAACCAACTCACGAACCGTATGCGTTTCTCCTGATCCAATCACATAATCATCTGGATTGGGCATTTGCAACATTTTCCACATGGCTTCTACATATTCTGGTGCATATCCCCAATCACGTTTGGCATCTAAATTTCCCAAATATAATGCAGATTCTTTTCCTTTCAAAATTCGCGCAATAGTTGATGTAACTTTTCGCGTCACAAATGTTTCTCCACGTCTCGGTGACTCATGATTAAATAAAATTCCATTTGAAATATGCATGCCATACGCTTCACGATAATTTTTTCCATACCAAAATGCTGCCACTTTCGCGACACCATATGGTGAACGTGGATAAAACGGCGTATGTTCGTGCTGAGGAGGATTCGCCGCACCAAACATTTCACTCGATGACGCTTGATAAAAACGACAAGGCACTTTCGCATCACGAATCGCTTCTAATAATCGCAAGGTACTTAATCCTGTCGCGTCACCTGTATACACAGGATTATCAAAACTCACTCGTACATGTGATTGCGCACCCAGCGAATATACTTCATCTGGCTGTATAGTCGCTAGCAAGCGCATCAATACCGTCCCTTCATTTAAATCTCCATGATGTAAAAAAAGCCGTGCGTTAGGATTGTGCGGATCTAAATATAAATGCTCTATACGACTTGTATTAAACGTGGATGAACGGCGAATCAAGCCATGAACTTCATAACCTTTTGCAAGCAATAACTCGGTAAGATAGCTACCATCCTGCCCCGTAATGCCCGTAATAAATGCTTTTTTCATTTTTCTTATAGTACGTAATTTGTCTATTTTTTGCAAGTATTGGAATAAAAAAACGCTCCGATGCATATCGGAGCGCACAGAGAAACATTACTTCGCGAGCTTGGCGAGAAGGCGCGCAACTGCCGCATTCGTGAATAGGTCAGAAACACGTGCCGCTTCCTTCCAATGAACAAATCGGCTTTTCAGAATTTTCTCGCCCATGCCTTTTTGCGCTGCATCGAGCTTCGAATCCGGCTGCAAAAAACCGGTTTTGAAAACATATCCGCCATTGCCATCATCCTGCAATACAGCAGGATGAAACTTTGCCGCGAAATATTTCAGGCCCTCTCCAGCAGACGGAGTTTCGAAAAACGCACTATTGCAGTTTCCCGGCTCACCATCCAATGGCTCAACCTTGGTTTTCGTGACATCAAGACTATGCTCGGTGAAAAGCTCTTCCGCCAGCTCCCGCTGTGCTGCCTCGAAGTGATTCTCGGTTGCAGAATTGAGAAAACCGCGTGGGCAATTCCAAACCATTCCACCCTGATTATGTCGTTTTTCATGCAGCAAGCCAACATATGGCTGACCATTCACGACCGCATACGGCAGGATAACCGTGCCTCCTCCACCAACTTCGTGGAAAGACCAGCCATCATATCCGCCGGGCGTCATGCCATAACGGAGAACACCGTACTGCGATGAAAGCTCGACCTGAGAAATGAATGGATGGTCGGTAACAGTGTCATATCCACCATCCACCTTCACATTCCAGCCAAGCTTCTTTCCTTGCGAGGAAAGCTTGGCAATATGTGAAGCAGGGATATGGGTGATGAGAGAAACCGGAGTATCTGTAGCCATGAAAGTCACCTGTATGCAATGTGCACATAGGTGGAAGATCAATGGTCAAACCAATGTCTTACCAGTTTCTTGGCCATGCCAAGATGTTTTTCGTGTCAAAGTGACGTCTATTAGCCATGCCAATAGGTCAACCCACCTTATACATTTCATAAGAATGTGTCAACTCCTTGACAAATAGACAAAAAAATGTTTATATTCCTTACGGAAAGGAGGGTATGATGCAAAAACCGCTCATTAAAAAAACAGAAACTCAGTCACTTCAAGAGATGAACCAAATTCTTATATCGCATTCCTTGTCCCCTCTTGCACGAACAGGGGTAGACCGCGATGGATGGAATATCCTGTCTATTTCACGCATTGACCTGAATGCCTGGTATGCCATTGTTGAATTTCTCATAAAAAAACCTGATGGAAATATTGGACAATTTTTTATGAAATTTTCTGTCGGTGGTAAGGGCAAACGGAATTGTTGTGTCATAGCACTCATTACCGATGAGCATAACGAAAAACATCTCGTATTCAGTCGTCAGCATAGACCATCACTTCTCACACATGAGGAAAGTGGTCGTGCATGGCCAAATGAGTTTCCACGAGAATTCGCTATCACAAATCTCTCCACTATTTCTATTGCGAAATCGGCAGGATGCGAACCTCAAGAAATTTCTATTCTTGGTCGTGAACTCACTCCGCTCATGACTTCTGACCTTGTCACAATCGAAAGTCGCACACTCTTATCTGATGTGCCAGATGATACGGGTATGAGCACGACCTTTGTGGATTATTGGTTAGTGCAGATGAAAACAAACAATATCAATGCAGTTCGAGAAAAAAATGGAACACGTCGAATGCAAATTCGATATATTCCATTAAAAGATGTGATGCGGAATCGAAAAAAATGTGACATCGATGGCGCGCATACACTCACTGGTTTATTGCTTTTGTATGAGCACTTGAACCTATTTTAATGTGATACGCTTTAGCATGATGCTGAAGCGTTTTTTTATTGCGATACTCTATATTATATTTTTTCCAATTTTAATCCGACTTCCTCTAACGTTGTTTGAATTTCTTCTATTGTTGAAGAAGGCAAACCTCCTGATGGAATCTCTTGACCATACAGTCCCTCACAACGAACACGATCATTAAAGTGTGGTGAAGATGTCTCAAAAATAATAACGTCGGTTATAGCTTCTTCTTGATGAATAGTCCCTGGAGAAATGTGCACAGCATCCCCTGATGTTAATTTTTTACAGGTAAGTTTTCCATCTCCAGCATCATAATAAAAATTCATTTCCCCGGAATAAATATACCCCGTTTCATCTTTCAGTTGATGTTTTTGTAAACCACCCTTGAATCCCGCATTCATTTTTAATAATTTTCCAATATATTTTCCTTCAGAGTATGCTACTAAAATTTCACGACCCCACTGACGTGGACCGATATCAGTTGGTTTAAAAAAAAATGGTTGTGTATTCATAATAAATTTAATGTAGCATATATACAAAAAAACGCGAAATTATCGCGTTTCAACATCCTCAAGATTTGTCGATGGAAGCCCACCATGAGAAACCGGCAATCCATAATATGCTTCCATACGAACTCTATCGTTAAAGTGCGGCGTAGATGTTTCAAAAATAACACAATCCGTAATCGCTTCTGTTTGGTGTACAACTCCAGGAGGAATATGAACACTCTCCCCAGCAATAATAATTTTTTCCGTAAGTGTACCATCTCCAGCATCATATCGCACAATCATTTCACCTTGTGCGAGAAAATGACTTTCGTTTTTCAAATGATGTTTTTGCAATCCGCCTTTTTTACCAGCATATTGCAATATTAATTTTCCAATTGCTATGCCAGGAATATGTGCAACAAGAATTTCTCTTCCCCATTCTCGTGGGCCTACATCCATTGGCTTGAAAAAATGAATCTGTTTTTTATCACTCATGCTAAGCTCCTCACTGTGGCGAAATAATATCAACAATTGGCATTTTTTGCAATACCTATCCACTACCACCGCGAACTAAATCGCGTGGCGTAAAAATTTCTACATCTTTATTTTTCCAAATAAAAAAATAAAGGGTTTTTCCCTTTAGGTGAGCAGTGTACAAAATGCATCAAATATTTTCTTATCATTTGCACAAATAGCAAGATCTGCAATATGCGTTTCAGGATGATACCCTTTAATCAAGGTATACGCACCAGATCCTTGTGCGAGGTAGGCTATCGCTAAACTATCCATGAGATCAATTCCTTTAATAGCGAAAGCGGATATATCCCCGTTCAAAATTCCTGCCGGAACAAAATTCCAATTTGGATCTTTGATACCATATTCTTTATATATATGATGAGCTACATGTGATTCAACATCTAATCCAAGTGAACGTATATCATTCAATGAATCTTTCAACGAAACGCTGACATATACACCACCTTTTGCCTTGGTGGGAATATGATGTTTCGTATATTCCAGTTTGCATGATCCATCGAATATGAACGATGTTGTATCAGCAACTTCCACACCACACTCATTACCTACATATATTTTATGAGCACGAGGAATATTCACAACTACTACTCGTTCAGAATTCTGTACATTTCCATGCAATGCATCCGTCAATGTATAGATATTTTCAAAACATTTTTTTCCATCACGTAAATACGAAGTGCCATTTAGCGGATCAAACACAATTGTGAATGGTGCATTCATTAAAAAATATTTCGATACATTGTCTGCCTTTGCTTCTTCCGACAGATACGACACATCAGAAAAAGTAGTAAGTGCTACCGCTCCTATCAAATTACTGGATACAAGATCCGCATCAGTCAATGCCTGCTTATTATACCCCTCCTCTTCTTCTTTTGAGAGAGTATTTTGAACACGTCCTGCAATCAATCCATCTTGGATATGACAAGCAACACGCCCACTGATAATAGTAATAGGGATAAGTTTTTTTGCTGCTTCAATTAAACCAATACTTGAAATCTTCATATCATGCTCCTTTGTGAAATGTGCTCACAAAAACATATATTATTTTTAGTAAAATGTCAATAGCAAATACTTACCACTCTAAAATCTCATTAGGCAAAAGAGTGTCGCCCTCTATATCTTTTTTCGCAATTTTGCCAACAATTTTATGCACTAGATTTGGCTTTAATCCAGAACCAGGGCTTTTAATCGTAATCATATCCGCGGTAATTTTTGTTCCCGCGGGTATACGAACTGCTGCTACTAAACTTTTAGAATGTTTTGAACGTGTTTTATATTCATCTGCATCAACACCCTTAGAACCGTCCCCCACCATAACTTCAATACGTTTAATTTGTTTCATAGACTCTGTCATTTCTTCTGGCGTCAGACTTAATTTATGATCAGGACCTTTCATGTCTTTTGCTAAAGTAAAATGACGCTCAATAACATGCGCACCCATTGATGCAGCTAATAATGTTGCTAAATAGTCCGTTTCATGCCCAGAATACCCAACAGGCAACGGTGCATATCGTCGTTTCATAACTGGTATAATCGACATATCCAATTTATCATCAGGAGTAGGATAAATGGAGACACAGTGCAAAATAACCAAACGATTATTATATTTCAAAATCGTACTCACCGCTTCATCAACTTCTTCCATTGTCGACATTCCCGTAGATAAAATAATCGGTTTATTTCGTTTCGCTACATCTTCTATCAAAGGTAAATTCGTTACATCGAATGACGCAATTTTATATGCATCGACTCCGATATCTTCTAAAAATTTGACGCTTGTATGATCAAAAGGTGTTGCAAAAAAAACCAAATCATTTTGTTTAGCTAAAGTTCGTAATTCTAAAAATCCATTTCTATCTATTTCTAATTTTGCACGATGCTCTCCATACGTTGCCCCTAAAGATGTCGGTGTATTATACGGTGCATCTAAAGCTTCTTTCGTAAAAACTTGATCTAATGTACGTCGTTGAAATTTCACAGCGTGACATCCCGCCTCTTTAGCTTTAACTATCAATTGCTTGGCTAATGCTAAATCCCCATTATGATTATTCCCAATTTCCGCTATCATAAATGTTGGATATCCAGGACCCACATATTGCGTTCCTATCTTTACCTTTTCGGGTAATTGACTTAACGCACGCTTCAAGTACAAGTGAATTGCCATATAAATGAACTATACATGTTCTAATATTTTGCGTCCAATTCGTTCACCCGCACCACCAATCGCGCCGATTAAATCAGTTACAATTTTTTTTCTCCCCTCTGCACATATAACAGGACTTTGTAGATACGCAAGCGTCGCAGAAATCAATTCTCCTTCTGTATCCACGCGCACAACTCCACCAGTACTCAACACATATCTATAATGCGTCACGTCCAATCCATGTTTCACACTTTGGTAATATGGTCTTTTCGTATATCCATCAAAACCAATCACTACAATAGGTCGATCAAAAATAGCGCTTTCTAATGTCATAGTAGACCCTGTATTATATTCCACATCCGCGTGTCGTAACATATTTAACATGAGCTTGATATCATCAGCGCCTAATTCCCATTCACCAATAGCATCACCTACCTTCACTCCTGGTTGTTGAAATACAACATGTTTACATTGGTCAAGTTTTAAAATACGTACATCATATTTTGGGTGCGCACGTAATAAAATGGTAGCCGCAGGAAGTCGACCATCTTCAATAGCCTTATCAAGCATCATAAGATGTTCAGAAGGATCATCTTGATTCATAACGCCTCCCATACAATATAATAAGAATTTTTTATTCGGGTCTACACCAATTTTTTCACACACTTCTTCTCGCGACATATATTCAGCAGGATCAAGATATGTATCATATTGCGGACAACCTCCATCAAATATTTGTTCACATAACATATCACCAAATTGAACAGCATCATTCTGTACCACGCTGTTTGGAACAATCAATATATCTGGCTTCACCAACAATAACCCTTTTGAGGATAAATTATCCCATGTTTTAATATATCCAATCAACTTCGTATGTGTACGTCGCGCATATTTCATAAGCGCAATATTTGTGCCATGAACAGGATTAGTAGCAACCACAATATCCGGAGAATATTTTTCAAATATTCGTTTCCATATAGCCGCATCTTCTGTAAAAAGATTATATTCAACCCATCGAACACATTCTCTCCATATGCGCGTATGCCCAAAAATCCAAACAGGTTTTTTCCAGATAAGTGCTAAAGCCTGAAAAAAACTTGGGTGATCAAAAAATTGTTTATTCGAGCGAATACGAACGGTCTCACTTGGCACACTATTATATGAAAGTGAGCGCCAAAATGTGCGAATGTTTGATTGTCCATATTCTAAATCTATAATAGGTTCAAAAATAACTCGATCGTACAGAAATTGTTTTTGATAAAATTCTATTTTTTTTGCAGATACGCAAGCAATAATACGCACATCTACATCCTGCAGTAGCGTAGTGATCACTGAAGTCCGCATAATATTTTTTACTTCTGCCGAAGTAGAGAGTGTAAGAAGTATTGTTTTCATATTGACAATATACGCAAAATAATATAGTTTGTAAATGGAGGCTCACAATGAAAAAAGTTTTTGCAATACTGTTCCTTTTTCTTTTCACGGTAGGATGTGAATCTCTGAATTTTAAAAACTACTGTACTGATAGTCCCATTGAGTTAAGCAAAAGATCTCAATATATAAAAGACTATTCAACAGGGCTGTGCTACTTCGTTGTACGAAGTTGCTCATATGGTGGATACGATTCTGATTCAGTGACACATGTCCCTTGTGAATCTATTCCAGCCGAACTCTTAAAAACCAAAAAATAATCCATTTTTTTATACATAGGCAGGATATAGGTCTCCCCATCCTGTCTTTTTTATATGTATATGATATGCTGATTTTAATATGATACAACCAAAAGTTTTAGCCATTATTGGCGCGCGTTCTGGATCAAAATCCATACCTGATAAAAATATCAAACTATTATTAGGCAAACCTCTCATGACTTGGATTATTGAAGCGGCGAAAAATGCAAAATTAGTTTCACGCGTTATCGTATCGACTGACTCGCCCGCATATGCAGAAGTTGGCCGTCTAGCCGGTGCGGAAGTGCCATTCTTACGTCCTGCCGAAATATCACATGACAAAGCCGTAGATATTGAATATTTGTCACATGCAGTTCATTGGTACGAAAAAAACGAAAACTGGAAACCGGATATTATTTTACGCTTACCTGCATCCAGCCCTTTATGCAAACCGGAATTCATTGACGCATGTATCAATATATTATTGCAAGATGCAAAAGCCACATCATCTCGTACAGTGTGTGAAGCATCTAAACATCCATATAAATTATGGCGCTTAGATGAAAGCGAAAAATATGTAATTCCGTTTTGCCCGAAAACAATGACAGGATGTGATGAACCTTTTGGAATGCCGCGTCAA
>JAHFIO010000100.1 GCA_023246325.1 Candidatus Uhrbacteria bacterium
CCATTTGCTACATCAGTAAATAATAGTTTTGTTTTATCTCCGCTGATGACTATATTTTGCATGGGACGCACTTGTTTATCAGTTGAAATTTTGGTTGAAATATTTGATCGTAAATCTACGCGGTAAACCTCGTCTGGCACTGTACGGTATGAATCTCGATCCATACCCGCAAATTCTGGAAGATCTTTTGGCACTCCGCAGTATAAGATTGTATCAGAATCCCATGCACATTTATCTGCCCATGTGTTTAAATTTATTTTTCGCCTTTGTTGTCCTATGGTGCCCGCCTCTCCAGATGTCACCCAAAGTGATGGTTTATTTTGCGATGAATCAGCATATACGCTGAATGTGACGTATTTACCAGTTGGAGACCAGTTTGGGAGAAAGCCCTGTCCCTCTACAGTCAAACTTCTATAGTTTTCTTTATTTTGACCAACGAGATAAATTTCTTGTCTGCCGCCTGATTGTGGTTCACCTGTTTTTGCATATGCAATGATTTGACCAGTTGGCGCCCAAGCAGATTCAACCTTGTCTTGGTTTTCACCTAATGATTCTACAGCTTTTGCTTCACTTCCATCCGGTTTTGATACTATGAGAAATCTATTTTCTGGATCTGCTCCGACGCTTTTTGCAACCATATGAGTATCATCATCAGAGAATTTAAAATCCTGCCAATGTGAAGGGAGGGGGACTTGTTTTTTTTCGGTAAAGTCGTAATAAATATTTTTTCCATCAGGAAATTGCATAATGGTTTGATCGGTTCTTTTACCCCATTCTACATTTTGAACATTGAAAAATTGTTTTTGTCCCATTGGTGTTGTGCTTCCGTCTGCGTTTATTTTATAAAAACGACCGTCGTCAGGATTGTAAAATCGTGCCGCTTGATCATTCCCGGGTGCGATGGAAACATGTTGTGTGACTGCATCGCGTAAAAGCGTTGTGCCGGTTTCAACTGAAATTTGTGTTTCAGGTATTGCTATTTCGCCTTCAGATACGCCTTGACCTTCTGGCAATGTGCCGCTACCTTGAGTTGAAGGTATTGTTGGTGGGCGCTTTCCTCCTGCTCCAGATTTTGGAAGACCGCCAAGAGTTGTTTCAGTTGAAACAGGTGATTCTGCTGGTGTACTTCCAATTCTATGGGTAAACATATAGTACAAAAAGTACGCCATGCCTAATGTAAAAGAAATAAAAAAAACAAGAAAAATTATTTTTTTAGTGCGTTCTGACATATGGGTACAGTATACCACTTTTATGAAGAAGCTCCTATCTAATGTATTTTTGATGCTTGATTCATTAGCTTGAGAACAATATCTAAAGCAGGATTATTATGAACTACTTGTGACATAGCTAAAAAGAGAATGAGTGGTATTGTAATAAAGCAACAAGGTGGCAAAAATGGCATTAATCCACATGTAAAAAAATCAATACATACTGTTAGGAAATCTTCCCATAAATCCTGTGTGACAATTTTGGAATTAAAAAAGTATTTACCTATAGCTTGGATATTTAATTGTAATACAAATAGTATAAAAGTTGCTCCAAAATCAGAGAACATGTCTTCAATCTCACCTAGAAAATCTTCCGCTTCGATCGCTTGTCGTACACGTTTAACATTTTTTTGATATTTTTTAATTTTTTCTTTGGCGTCGTTTATTTTTTTCTTTGCGTCTCGTAATGAATTTTGTAGATCCTGAGCTTTCCCCATAATGGATTTTTTTGTTTGATTTTGTTGGTCCATGATGGCACGAGATGCTTCATGGTTTCCGGCATATTCCGGGTCTTCAGAATCATCAGCAATTGGAGCATCTTCTGACATTTCGGAACGCGTTCCAGGTTGTCTATATGGTGATGCATTTGGTCCACTGTCCCCTGCAGACATAGGTGATTCTCCTGTGAATTGTGCTGATTGCGCTAATTTTTGTCTTTGTAATGCGGCTGCATTGGATGCTTCTTCTTGTGGAGAATGTGTATATCCACCACCTGCTATAGGTGGGCTTATGTCGTCTTCATGTGCTGCATATGTTTTTTTTGGAAGATCCAGTGGAGATGCAGTTCCACCTTGGCTTGAATCTGATAGGAGGGAATTATCCGACATCCCTGTATCTCCCATTTGAGAATCTCCAGTTTGTGAACTGAAACGGTCTGATGCTTGATTGCTATGCATCTGTAATGTTCGATTCAATTGAGGCTTGTTCGCCATATACAGAGTAGTGTACAGTATGTGCGAATTATTTTATACCTAATCCTGTCGCGGTTTTGTGTAGTGTTAGTTTTCGTTTTTGTGGATGTTTGGTTAACATTTTTGAGATGAGAGAGGTTACTTGTGTGTCGAGTAATCGCTTTGCTGAACGCGCACCTTCTTCTTGCGGTATAAGTCGCGACATTAAAAATTCTAAAACATCTTTGCCTGCACGAATTGCGACGTGTTGTGCTTTTTCTACGCGTGAAATAGTTTGGCGCAATTCGCGTTCAACGATGCGACGCATATGCATAGTTTCTAATGGTTTAAATACGATAACACGATCCAGGCGATTTAATAGTTCAGGGCGAAATCGTTGCGTGAGTTCGGTTTTTATGAGCGATTCAATATCTGATGCAGCACCATCAAATCCAAGAGGTTTTGATCCTAATTTTTCATTTCCTACATTTGACGTCAGGATGATATAGGCGTGCTTCATAGAAATGGGACGTCCACTTCCATCAGAAATTTTTCCGTCTTCTAATATTTGTAATAAAATATTTTGTACATCAACGTGTGCTTTTTCAAATTCATCGAATAATAAAACGCAATGTGGTTTTTTTCGTAATGCGTCAGTTAATTTATTTGTTTCTCTATAGCCAACATATCCAGCTGGTGCACCAACGAGCTTGGATACACTATGACTTTCAGAAAATTCTGTCATATCTAGTTTTACAAGCGCGTCTTCACGACCAAATAGTTCTTTTGCGATTGTGCGTGCCAATTCTGTTTTTCCTGTTCCAGATGGACCAACGAATAATAAACAGGCACGCGGTTTTTCTGGATCTGCTAAACCTAAACGTGATCGAGTGATGACATCAGAAACTTGTTGAATGGCTGTATCTTGCCCAAAGATAGATGAGCGGAGGATTGTTTCGAGGTTGCTCATGCGTTCAC
>JAHFIO010000101.1 GCA_023246325.1 Candidatus Uhrbacteria bacterium
GAATCTGTTGGCAAAAAGATTCGTACTGCAGAAAAACTGAAGTTACCTATTATGCTTGTGGTTGGTGACAAGGAAGTTGAAAGTGGGGAACTCACGGTACGAAGGCGCGGCTCACAAGATCAAATAGTCGTTTCAAGAGATCAATTTATACAAGATATAGGTATTGAGAATACATCGCGTCATTAAAAAAAGAAGCGGCTACCTTTTTAGTAGTTGCTTCTTTTTTTTATTTTTTTAAATTATGGTGTAACTTGCCATTCACGGAAATCTTTTTTTGGAACTTTTAACTTTAAACCAATTTTTTTGTTCGTACCACTATATGCCGTAGGTACGGTGACTTCAATCGTATCTGAACTAATGGCTCTATGACCTATCGTTTTTACTTTTTTGCCTGATTTCGTTTGTACGATTGCACCCTCTTGTGGAATTTCAAAATAATCTGGAGCTCCCTCTTGAAGGGATACATCTTTTTTAGTTTGCTCTTCTTTCATAAACCCCTGTAATGGGTTGACTTTTAATAAAAATCGAATACGTTGCATTTCTTTTTCGCTTAATTTCGCTCGTTCAGCAGCACGAATTCTCGCTACATTGGTTACATATTCTGTAGCCATCTGTGATGGGTCAGACATTTTTTTCGCCTTCGCTATCCGCAAAGCCTTGTCCCATAATGCGGCTGCATCAGGAAAAAAATTTTTATCCTTCGCATTCATTTCATTGATGAGGCTTGGATCCGCTTTTTCACTGCGCGCTATCTCTAACGCCAATTGTCTATCAACACGTTCTTCCAAATTTAATCCCTTCATTTCTGCGCGCAATTCCTCATCTGACACGTCATCGTTCCCAGGAATTATTTGATTTCCCATGTCTATACGATCCCATTCAGCTGCTGTTTTTTGGTGTTTAGATTTTCTAGCCCGTTCTTTTTCTTTCAAAGCTAAGTCTGGTCGCATCATTCTTTCAGCTTCCATAGCTTCATCCATCATGTCACCGTAATTCCCCACAGTTTGTGGTGGTAATTCTTGACCTTCTTCCATTTTTCGTTTCATGTCATCAAGTTCTTGTGCTAATGCAAAATCGCGATTTTCTTTTTGTCGCAATTTTGTCATACGTGTTCCAAAATCTTCTGTCTGTGTTTTTATTTCTTGATTTTTCATTTTTTGCCATTCTTCATCTTCTGCATCTGATCGCGCTTCTTTATCCGCCAAAGTTTTTGATGGACCTTGCAACATTCCCATTAATTCTTTAATATTTTTCCCCATATTTCTTATATCCTCATCCATCTCATCCATCTTTTTTGCGTACATACTAGCAACAGAGTCCATAGGTATTTCAGATGAAGGATTTCCTCCAAAAAACGATTTTACTTTTGCAAAAAATCCTTGTGTGGCAGGATGCGTTTCAGGCATATTCTGTATCCTGCCCTGTGGTTGAGCGGGGGCTCCAGATTTCACAATTTCTTCTCCCATTTTACGTAGGGCACGATGTCGTAAATTTTTCATTTTTTCTCTTTGTGCATCGAAAAATTTTGCTTCCTGTTTTGTTTTTGGGTTAAGCATTGCATGCCGTGCAGTTGCTTCTAATTCACTTTCCAAAGAATCAATTTTTGAAATAGTTTCAGCGATAGTACTTGTGTGATTCGCAAGTTCTATTTCTAATTCAAGAGATTTTTTTATCAAATCTGCTTTTTGTTGTTGAATACCCTCAACAAAGTTTGAGGTTGATTCACCTCGTTCTTTCGAACGACGTTTCTTTGGATTTTCTGTTTGGTCCATAAGAGATTCGGGTTCAAGTGGACGATGTGGCATGGACTCGCGAGAATTGAATGACATAGGCATATAATATATATAAAAAGTATAGCACATGAGCCATTTGTTTAATATCGCGTCCTGTGGATTCTTCTATCTCACGAGAAATTTATTTTTTTGGGTCTCTACCCTGTCTCTGAAGAAACGGTATCGTGCGGTCTAGAGGGGAGAGTATCCCTTCTTGTCCTAGGAGACGTGTCTTTCAATGAATCTTTGGTTATTATACTCACCGGATCTGCAGATTTACGAGAATCTGCAGTATCAGTATGAGCTGATTGTTCATTTTGGACATCAACACTTCCGGGAGCAAGAAATCGAAAATCTTCTGGCTTAATTCCGTGTTCCTCGGCTTTTTTTTTGCTGTCTGAGTATTTCTTTAATGTCTGCAAGATCATACACATCTCTTTTCGCCTGTGCAGCAGCCAATTCTGCGGCAATTATTGGATCTTGTTGGAAAGTTGGTGGCGTGTAGTTCTCACGAGGAGGATCGTCCGCATGTAACTCACTTAAATGTTTTTCAGCTCTCTGAGCAAGTATCTCTTCATTTTCTTCATCTTCTTTCCAAGCAGCAGGATTTGCTTCAAGAATAGCTTGTGCAACTTCTTCTTGGCTATACGAATTAAAAGCACCATTTTGTTTGTGTTCTAATCCTGCCAATAAATTTTTTCTCGCCACCTGCAATTTGCGTAATGTGGTTTGAGATTGTTCTGATAGTTTCGTTTTTTTTTCGAGATCAGAAACTAGAATCATGAGATCGCTCATATCTACTTTTTGTTTGCCTTGCACTACGTTTTCTATGCGCTGGCTTTCTTCACCTTCCATTCGTTTTTTATATTCGTGTAATGCGTCTAAGCGAGGGCTTACTGTGTCTTGATCACGAGGATATATATGCGAATATCTCGTTTCTGAAGACGGTTTTTCTACAACAGGCTCATAACTTGGCAAGGTTGGCATGGAACGCATACTTTTTTTATTTTTTGCTAAAAATATTTTTTATGAAACGTGTGATGCTATTTCCAATATGTTGTATATCTTGTTTTATTTCTGTTAATACGGGTATTCCATGCAAATATCTATTTTCTAATTTTAGAAAATCTTTTTGTGTATCTTCTGTAGATACATAGGATGGTTGTTTTGTTGATCCAAAATCATTTTGCGCACTCAAAATATTTGCACGCGTTCGTTCTGCAATCTGCGCATCACTTTCGTCCTCATCAACCCAAGCAATTGGGTCAGCTTCTCGCACTGCCTCAACAGCAGATATTTGATCAAATCCTCTTTCTTTTTCTTCCTTTACTCTTTGCATTTCTCTACGCA
>JAHFIO010000102.1 GCA_023246325.1 Candidatus Uhrbacteria bacterium
ACGGCAGTTTTGTCGACGAACTATGCGATGAAGCATAGGGAAATTGTACAAGCGATGAATAGGAATGTTGTTCCGTTTTTACATTTTCTTGATAAACGATTATCTGAAGAAATACATATAGATAGATATATTGAATATATTATTGAGAATAATAATGATTATGCAAACGGGAGTGAATATGCTTTAAGCACAGAAGGAAAAGAAGAATTTGAGAAAAATAAAAAAAGAAAATTACCATTTCCCATTGATGATATATATTTGGAAGCTATTCGACAAAGAAAACCTGGAAAAATAAAACAAACTCCTGAAATGAAGAAGAGTGGTTTGAACAAGGGAGATAAGTTTGCACTAAAGTATTTAACTGACTTGCAAGAAGTATTAGAAAGAAAATATTATGTTGAAGACGCCTGTAAAATATTTCCTGAATTGAAAACTCATCCGGACGTAGAATTTGAATCAGCAATACCTGAAAGTTTTTTACGAACATATTTTACGTCTAGGAAGATAGACGTAGAATCAGCATTAAAAAAATTATCTAAAGCACGGATAGTTGTATTTGCGCCGATTGATGCTATAAAAAAAGGAATTGTGACGAGCGAATTGTTAAAAGAAATTCGTGCTTTGTTGCCTGAGGGAAAAATAATTGAAAAAAATACGGAGACAGGGGAATATGAAATTGTTGATGAAAAGGTGGTACAGGATGTGTCTGACACTGAAAGAATTGAGTTACCTGAACAATCAAAAGAAAAAGAAGGAAATTATGAAAACCAAGTTTTAGAAATGGTGCAACGATTAGATTTTGTAAAAGGTGTAGATATAGAAAATATATGTGCAGCAATCTCTGGTATAGAAACACCGGCTGCAATGAAGTATAGAAAGGATATTGAAAATTATAGTGTAGGTTTAGACAAGGAAAAAGAAATAATGACTTCAATATATACAAGTTTGTCAGGATGTAGATCTATGCGGGCAGCTGAATATAGAAGGCATTTACATGGAATATATAATTTTTCTGATGAAAAACAAATTTTGAGTATATATGGTTGTGATAGTTCTGAAGAAATGAGTGTTAGAAATGCAATTTTTAAAATTGCTGTTAAAGAAAATAATACATATATTTTGAGATTATTGTCTGAATCGTTAGCAGGATGTTCTTCAAAAGAAGCTTGGATATTAAGAAAAGAATTACATGAAGAAACACCCGCAGATATTGTATTAAAAAGTTTAGTAGGCGTAGATTCTCCAGAGGCCACTGATTATCGCGTGAAAATATTTGAATCACTTTCAAAAAATAAGTTACTTACTGAGAAAAAATTTGTAGTAAATGAAATAGTGCGTAGTTTATATGGAATACGAAATATTCGTGATATACAATTAAGAAAAAAAATTTTTAACTATTATGCACATTTTGGAAATAGCGTAGAAGCCATAGATATTTTAACGAGCGATGATAGTGATTGGGCGCATGAAGAAAGAATAAAATATCTTCACCAAAATCCATTATTTACTGCTAAAATTGCAAAAAGCTTAGTAGGATGTGATTCCACGAAATCATGGGAATTACGAGATATATTAATAAAAAAAGGATGTAGAATCCCGTTTATTGCGTATTCAATAGTTGGGCTTAATTCGGCACGAGCTTGGCAATTTCGAAAAGTATTAGGAGAAAAGTATGAGGAGTTAGTTTTTAATACTTTTCAAGAAAATTCGGATTTTGATAGTCCGTATTTGTGGATGAAAAGGGACATGGTACCTGATATATATCAGGAAAAAAATGATAGAGTGGAATACGGAAAGAAAACTATAGCGATGTTGAATGAGATGGTGGGCAAGGTAGATTCAAAAGAAATATTACAAGCGATTATTGGATTGGACTCAAAAGAAGCATTGGATTTACGAATAAGTTTATTCACGAAAGGGCATGTATCAGCTGAAGATGTTTTTTTAAGTTTAAAAGGATGTGATACCGATGCGGCATATGATATGCGTGACAAGATGTATAAAATGATTGAGCATACAAGACCATTTTTATACATTGAAAGTTTAGAAGGATGTGAATCTGAAATAGCATGGGCAGAAAGAAAAAAGATGTATGAATTTTGCACAAAAACAAATAATTATATAGGTATGATTAAACTTACATATAGCTTAGCTGGATGTGATTCAAAAGAAGCGTGGGTCATGAGGGATGCATTATTTCAAGAAGTTTCTAGTAGCACTATATTACAAAGTTTGGTTGGGCTTGATTCACCTAGGTCTTGGGAACTACGAAATAAGATATCAGAGGTTTCAGGATATGCAGAAGAGTATATGAGAAGTATATATGGTCTACATTCAGATAATGCAAAAAAAACAAGAGAAAAAATTTTTGAAGAGTTTAAGAATCCATATTTTAATATTTTAGCACTTAGGGGGGCGGATTATCCTTGGGCGCATCAGAAAAGAAGAGAATTATTAAAAGTAAAAAATGGGCAGTATGGTTTATTAATATTTGATACGTTAGTTGGATGTTCTTCAAAAGAATCAGATGCTTTACGCGTAGAATTATTTCCATTTGTTAATTTCCAAGAAGTGTTATCTTCATATATTGGTCTTGATACTGAAAAGTCTTGGGAAGAAAGAAACATTAAAAAAAAATCATTTCCTGCCTATGTAGTCAGAAGTTTTCAATCAAATACTGAGTATCCTCAAGCGTATTTATGGACAAAACATATTCCAAGGCAGCATATTGAAAATACTGCTTCAGAAACACTGCCTTCTGCTATAGAAGAAAAATTGAAATTATTGAATGTGGTTCAGAATCCAACAGTAGAAAATATTACACACATTTTGAAATCAAGTGGTACGAACAACGAAGATACAGAGAAAAGAATTTCTGGATTAGCAAAAATTCATCGCTGGTTAGATCGTGATGGTATTTTTTCTGAAACTGCTATGAAGGATGAAGGTTTTGCGAGGTCTATGTTAGAAACAAATTCTGCTATCCCAGACCGTGCTCCAAAAAGACTTGCAGAAACTTTATTACAAAGAATGTTGCCGAGATATGCAGAAGGAGCAAGAAAAAAATCAATAATGT
>JAHFIO010000103.1 GCA_023246325.1 Candidatus Uhrbacteria bacterium
CGTTCCGCTTGAGGAAATTACTCTTGATACAAAAACGATTGATCAAGGAAAAGCGGATGCGGCAGGATTAAAAACGACGCGTGTTCTTATGACGGGGGCTCCAAAAGTGTTGGTAAATAAATATATTGCTTTCATGAAAAAATGTGGCTTAGAATTATTATCACTTGAAACAGAAACATTTGCCCTTGTCCGTGCGCTTATTGGAAAAGATCGTTCAAGTATGATGGTGATAGATATCGGATCAACACGAACAAATATTTCTATTGTAGAAAAAGGTGTACCTTTTTTAAATCGTTCTATTGCAACCGGTGGCAATGCTATTACCATGACTATTTCAAAAACGCTTGGAATTACATATGAAGAAGCAGAGCGTATGAAACGCGATATTCGTTCTATGGAATCGTTTGCGCAAGCCGGGGATTTAACACCAATTTTGCAAACATTATTGAAACCTATTATTGATGAAATTCGATATTCATTTAATATGTATCAAGGTCAAAACACAGATGAAGGTCAACCAAAACATATTGATAAAATAATTTTAACGGGGGGCTCGTCACTTTTACCAAAATTACCAGAATTTATCACCTCTTTAATGAATGTGAATACATATTTAGGTGATCCATGGGCGCGTGTTATATATCCGCCAGAACTTCGCCCTGTTTTAGATGAGATCGGTTCACGATTTGCCATTTCTATTGGTTGCGCTATGAGAGATATTGAATAAGGAATATATGTTTTCAATTGCGCGCCGAATATCGGATATTATACAATCGGCTGAACGTAAAAATATTTTCGATATTCATTTTGATCCTATTGGAAACGAATGTAAAATTCGATTTCGACAGGATGGCGTATTACGCACCGTAGATTCTTTTCCCATTGCTCTATATCCTGCCGTGATTGCGCGATTGAAAAGGGGTGTGCCACGATTTTCGGTTTCTGCTATTCCAGTTTTTGATTTTGAAAAAATAATTTTAACTTTTCAGAATGTGCCAAAGAAAAGAAGTTTTGAAGATATAGGATTTCGAACAGAACAGATAGCGGGTATAAGAAAAATACTTGGGACTGATGGGATATGTATTGTTTCAGGTCCAATTGGAAGTGGAAAATCTACAACCATTGATATGATGTCACATATGTTAAAAAAAGATTTTGGTGGTGTGACAGAATTAGCAGTGACTTCGAATTTTCGAGATGTGGGGAATGTGCAAACCCGTGGGATTGTGATGCACAATGTACGAAGTGCCGAAGCGATTGCCTGTGTTGTACATGCAGGTCTTAGTGGACACGCCATTGTCGTAGAAATGAATCAGCCTATTGATGTGGATCAACATATCGTAGAAAATATTGTAAGTGGTGTTATATATCAAAAATTCATTCGCATTCTTTGTTCCGATTGCAAAGTGCGAGATACGAATGATACAAAATTTTTTATGAGTCGAGGATGTGCAGCCTGCAATCAAAGTGGGTATATAGGACGTATGCCCATTCTTGAAATGTCAGATCCACATACACCAACTATGAAAGAAGATGCGCTTATACGCGCGCATGACGGACAAACATCACTCGCCGAGGTATTACGTGTATGTTATGGATAAACAGATAAAAATTTTACTTGTAGATGATGATACATTTTTGTCTGCTATATATGCAGAAAAATTTGAATCTCAAAATTTTGTTGTTTCACAGGCAATAAATGGAGAGGAAGGATTAAAAATGGCGAAAAAAGATATGCCTGATATTATTTTGCTTGATTTGCTTATGCCAAAAATGGATGGATTTGAATGTTTAGAAAGAATAAAATCTGATAAAGAGCTGCGTGATATTCCTGTCATTATTCATTCAAATTTAGGTGGTCGTGATGATATAGAGAGATGTATGCATTTAGGTGCGTCTGCTTATTTAATAAAATCTCACACACTTCCACACGAGGCAGTGAATAAAGTGAAGGCAGTTTTACATATTGAGTAGTATGAACCGTCTTATATGGATAAGTATCGTATGTGCATTAAGCCTTATTGCTATTCTTACGTATGCGAATGAACAAAATACTATACGTATTGCCAAACGAAATGAAGATATTCAAACCATACAGCAGATGTTTGATAGGGCGGCACATGAATTTGGTGAAGTAATTTTATGTACGCGCGAAGGTATGGATATCGGTGTACATGAAGATGCACCGATGTCTATAGAAAATATAAAAGGATGTAAGGGGAGTGTCTGTTCGCCAGAATGTGTGGATATATTGCGAGCGCATCCTGCCTTGAATGGGATATATTTTATTTTTGGTGCACATGGCTTGACTGCGAAGGCCGACAATTATTCTATAAGATAATGTGCTATACTATGTGTATATGTTTCATTTTAAAAAATCTCCTGCATTTACCGTTCTCGAATTACTTATTGTCATTGCAATAGTGAGCATCATGGCAGGTGTTTCTGTCTATTCACTCAGTATAAGTCGCACGGCAACTCGTGATGCCAAACGCATTTCAGATATTAGTGTTATTCGCGCGGCTTTAAGCCAATATTGGTTATTAAAAGCGGTATATCCACCAGGTGAACAAGTGTATTTAGGTAAAGCAGGGTCTAGCGCTGATCGACTTTCAAATATTGGCTTTGCTAGTCAAAGTGAAGCTGCAGAAACTATTTTTTTAGATCGTATTCCAACTCCACCAACCGTGAATGAGTATTATCTATATACAGGTAATATGCAGGGATATTCTTTAAAATTTACAATGGAGCGTGCATCAGCGTATGGAAAGGCAGGGGTTTGGTATGCGCATACAACCGGGGTAGATGGGGAAGATATCGCAAAGTAGTATGAATAAAAATACGTATGAAGCAATTCGAATCGCTTTTATTTTATTTTTTGCATTTTTTATTTCATATTTTTTGCCTAGAACTGGATTAAGCAATCCGGGAACTATAGTGCCGCAAACTGTATTGTTTAGTTTTTTGTTAGGTTTTTTTATAAATCGTTCTATACAGCGTAAACAATCTTTGAGTCAGGGTATTAGTATTGAACTTGCATCACTACGACATGTACATCATGTGAGTGAA
>JAHFIO010000017.1 GCA_023246325.1 Candidatus Uhrbacteria bacterium
AACCATTTGCTGTATTTGGTATTTCCCCAATCGGAGAAAATCAAAATGAATTAGCAGATATACTCGTTACTTCTGCTCCTTTGACTTTAGCACTTGCCTATTTGTGTAAAGAAAAAAAATATTTTAGAGTATGGTGTTACGCTGCATTCGTACAAGCCATTGTTACTTTGTGTACGTTTACACGCACCGGATGGATTGTGCTTAGCCTGCAGGCTATTGTTTTAGCATGTACAACATTTAGGGAATCCATTCGTATATATATACAAAGGGTATTTGTTGGAGTCTTGGTTATCATCCCGCTCGCAATAGGTATGATATTTTATTCAGTGTCAACTTCAGCTGTCAGTTCTACAGCAACTCGATCCATGTTGATTGGTATAGCACTATCCGTATTTTCGGCAGATCCTATTTTTGGTTCAGGAGCAGGCACATTTTATGAACATGTAGCTGCCACTCATATTTTTGTGCAAGAGTTTGGCGATGCTTTAGATTCGCATGGGTGGATTTGGAAGGTTGGTTCTGAAACCGGACTTATTGGATTAACTGCCTTGATGTATTTTTTAATTTCATTAGTTCTTTTTGCCAAAAAAGAATTACAGTATATTACGAGTGAGCATGGGAAAAAAATGGCTTCATTATTTTTATGTAGTGCGGGAGGAGGAATTATATATCAACTTTTTAATACAGATTATTGGACAGGAAAAATGTGGCTTCCTATTGGTTTTGCTATTGTGGGTCTTGCCCTCTCTCGTGATATTCTAGAGAGGTGAATTCATCCCGTTCATATCATGGATATTCGGCATATCATCGTGAGCCAGGTGGTTTGCGTCGTTTAGATTTTTTTGTTGATCGTATAGAATTGTGGCGAGAAATGCGTCAACCTAGCCAAATACGTATATTGGATATAGGGTGTGGTAATGGAAATATCGCGTTACCCCTTGCGTCACTTGGATATCAAGTCATTGGAATAGATGGAGACAGTGTATCGATTTTTGCTGCGCGCGAACGTGCGAAAGATTTGCAACTTTCCACTATTGAATTTCGCATTGGTTGGATGCAGGATATAGGCACGGAAAAATTTGATGTGGTGATTTGTAGTGAAGTATTGGAACATCAAAAAAATCCGAATGAATTTTTAGATGAATTAAAAAAAGTTTTGAATATTGATGGGATAATTTTATTTTCTATTCCGAATGGAAAAACAATGGAAGAAAAAATTCGTTGGTGTACAACACATACGCGAATTGGAAATCGAGTGAAACGATTTTTGAAAAAACGAATACGTCATGAAACTATACAAAGTCAGACAGATCATCCACATGAGCAATTTTTTTCATTAGATTCAGTAAGAAGTATTTTTCAATCTCATAATATAGAAATATGTGAAGGTATTGGTGCAAGTGCAGCGTATAAAGAATTTTTTTATCTTGGTGGAAGGTTTTTTATAAAACGGGGGAGCATGTTATTTCGATTTTTTAATGGATTAGATGCGACATGGGCTTCATCAATACGTCTTGAACAGGCAGGCGGATGGTTATTTGAATGTAGAATTACGGATATGTCACAACCGCTCTGTATACATATTGTACCCACATTGAATGTGGGTGGTGCGGAAAAAGTGGTTTGTGATTTGGCGCATCAATTACCGAGGCATGGATTTCGAGTATGTGTTATTGCTATTATAGCAGGAGGTACTTTAGAAAAAGAATTTTGGTTGAAAAAAATTCCATTCCGTATCCTGCAGGCAACGGGTCTTGGAGGATGGCGGTCAATTCCAGAATTAATTCGTATGTTTCGTGTACGAAATCCATCGATTGTGCATACGCATTTATTTGGTGCAGATATGTGTGGGAGAATTGCAGCGTTTTTTGCAGGCGTGCGCGTTCGAATAATGACGGAACACAATGTGGATAGGGGAAAAAGTATACTGCATATTCTGATTAAAAAAATACTATCGTATAGTACTACGCATTTTGTGGCAGTATCTTGTGAGGTGAAAAAACATATGTCGATGACTGAAAGAATATCACTCAATCGTATATCTGTGATATCGAATGGAATAAATATGAAGTGTGTGATTCCGCGTGTTGAGGAAGCATTCGCGAGCCCTATTCGATTTTTATTTGTTGGAAGATTAACTTTTCAAAAAGGAGTAGATATTTTATTGAAGGCTTTGGGGGCAGGTTCGATGCTTGAAGTATATCCTTGGCACCTTTTTATTGCAGGAATAGGAGAAGACGAATTAGCGTTAAAAGAAATGGCTGAAAAATTAGGTATTTCAGCACGTATCCATTGGCTTGGTTTTTGTGAAGATATACCTCAATTGATGTCTCGGTCTGATATATTTATTTTTCCCTCACGATATGAAGGATTAGGTAATGCATTCATTGAAGCTGCTGCAGCTGGTATTCCCATTATTGCAAGTAATTTGCCTGTTTTTCATGAAATAGTACAGAATGATGAAGTGGAATTTTTTTCTGTTAATGATAGCGAAGATTTGTTGCGAGCTATTCAATATGCATGTTCTCATCCTGCCGAAGTTATAGAACGTGCTGGTAAAATACGTGCACGTATACTGCAAAAATTTTCTGTAGAGGCAATGACGGAAAAATACGCAGCACTGTATCGATCCCTTTTATGAAAATACTTCATGTAAATAAATTTTTTGATGCGCATGGTGGTGCGGAGGTATATATGCACCGCTTAATGTCGCGTCAGCGTGATGCGGGGCATGAGGTGCATGCATTTTCAACGCGATCTGTAGGAAATATGGCAAGTGAAGATTCAAGATTTTTTATTTCGCGATCAAAATTGGAAATGGGGGATGCACTGAATTTTATTTGGAATCGAGAGGCACGGTCTTCCATGCAGCGAGCTTTGAAAGAAATTCAACCGGATATTGTGCATATTCATAATATATATCACCATATTTCTACTTCAATATTATCCCCTATACGTGCGTTGAAAATTCCATGCGTACAAACATTGCATGATTATAAACTTGCTTGTCCAAATTATAAAATGTATACGGAGGGGCTTCCGTGTGAAAGATGTAAGGGAGGCAATTATTTTGAAGCAGTGAAACATAATTGTTTGACTTCATCTTTTGCGGGAAATGTTTTAGCTGCAATTGAAATGGGTTTTACAAAAAGTACACAGGCATATGAAAAAAATATTGATACTTTTATTTGTCCTTCTCAATTTATGGCGAATAAAATGATTGAATGGGGGGAACCAGCGAATAAAATACGCGTTATTTTGAATCCAGCGGAAGAAATGGGTATTGATATGTTAGGTATGCATGTACCAAAAAAATATGTTTTAGCAATCGGCCGATTGAGTCCTGAAAAAGGTTTTGATATTGCTATACGCGCTATTCAAGCTACGCCAGGTATTTTTCTTCGTATTGCAGGATCAGGCCCTATGGAAGAATCATTGAAAAAAATTTCTGCACGAAATGTAGAATTTATTGGATATGCTGACAAAGCAAAATTATATACTGAACGGTCACAGGCTGTGGCATTAGTGGTTCCAACTCTTATGTATGAAAATTCACCTTTAGTTGTTTTAGAGGCACTGTCGCAAGGACTGCCTGTTATTGCTTCACGTATCGGTGGTTTGCCTGAATTAATTGAGCACAATGTATCCGGATATTTGGTGAAACCAGGAGATGCGGGTGAACTAGCGGCAGCGATTTCTCGTATAAGTACTTTGTCAGAAAGTGATTGGAAAAAAATGTCAGATGCTGCACGATTGTCGGTCGAGAAAAATCATTCCTGGCATAATCATTTGAAGCAGATATTTCAAATATACGCAGATGTAGGGGCAGGATGAAATATATATGAAGCATACATTTGTTTTTATAATAAGTTTATTCTTTTTTTCTGTATGGGCATTTCCTATTTTAGCTAGTGGGATGGGTGAGGGAACGCCAAAGATTTTGAATTTATATTTGGATTGGCAATTACCCGATGCGATATTGCCGCAACTAGCGAAATGGGATGTTGTTGTTTTAGACGCGGATCAGCAAGTGCGAAATCCTGAAAAATTAAAAAAATTGCGGGAATTGAACCCGACAATAAAATTACTAGCATATGTAGCTTCAGAAGAAATTTCTGATGCACGATTTTCTGAGCCCGCATCGTTTCCTATGAATATTTTGGCTCGCGGTATTCAAGAGTCTTGGTATGCAGTTGATGCGCATGGAAAACAAGCGTCATTTTGGCCTGGTACGAAACTTATAAATATAACGCATCCTGGATGGATAGAGTATTTTCCACAATTTATTCATACTACCGTTATATCTTCTGGATATTGGGACGGTGTATTTTTAGATAATACGTTTGACGGTATTTCATATTTTGTACAATCACCGCTTGATTTAAATCAAGATGGAATAGATGATGAAAAAAAAATAAAAGATGATATGTGGCGCACGAGCATGCAGAAAATTATTAGAAATATTCATACGCAAAATCCTGCCGCAATTATTATGGGAAATGGGGGTGCGGTATATGCTTCGGATTTGCACGGTGCATTATTTGAAAAATTTCCCGCATGGAGTTGGGGACCAAATTGGAAAGAATTTAGAGATTCAGTGAAAAAAAATTTGCAGCCGTCATATGGAACAATAAATGTGAATACATCAAATGAAGATCGACCTATGGATTTTGCGCGTATGCGATTTGGTCTTGTGAGCGCACTGATGGGTGATGGATATTATTCTTTTGATCGTGGAGATTATTATCATAATGTAACATGGTGGTATGATGAATACGCAATTGTATTAGGAAAACCACTTTCGGCTCCACGTATTCTATCCCCATCGATTTGGACGAGAGCGTATACACATGGAATTGTTTTATTGAATAGTGCAGATACTGCTCAGCATATTCCGCTTATGCATGTATATGAAAAAATTCACGGTATACAAGATACGTTTATAAATAATGGATCACTTGTGGATGCTATTGATATTTCTGCGCATGATGCAATCGTTCTTCTTGGAAAATCAGATGCGGAAAATATTCACGATGGCATGTATACGAATGGGTCATTTGTACGTGTCATTGATGGTGATGGTATTTCTCGAAAAAATGGTTTTTTTGCAATTCGTGAGGATATTCAGACTGGAGCGAAGATACTTGTTTCAGATTTTGATAGAGATGGAATAGATGATGTGTTAACAGCGCATGATGGCATTATTTCAATTTTTTCTAGCTCTGGACGAAAAACAGTATTTCGACCATTTGGGCCTGGATATACAGGACAGCTTTCAATTGCAGCTGGAAATATAGATACGAATCCTGCCGATGAAATAATCGTATCACGTGCGAGTGGCGCACCACCTGAAGTTGCTATTTTTTCATTACGTGGAAAAAAACGCGCATCTTGGTTTGCATATAATAAAAAATTTACAGGTGGCGTGACGGTTGCAATAGGTGATATTAATACTGATGGAATAAATGAAATCGTGACAGGTGCTGGGCCTGGAGGTGGTCCGCATATTCGTCTTTGGTCGCCCGATGGTAGGATGCTGCCTACAGAATTTTTTGCATTTGATGCAAGTGAGATCGGTGGAGTATCGGTTGCAGTTGGTGAAATTGATTCGGATGGAAAAAGAGAAATTTTAGTTGGGAGTGGACAAGGGTCAATACCACGTATACGCATTTTTTCTGGGGATGGTTTTCGAAAAAGAGAGATTCGATTGGGAGATATACCACTATCAAGTGGTTTGCAAGTATCGGCTGCTGATTTGGATGCGAGTGGTAAAAAAGAAATAGTAGTAACGGGATTATCAGCGTTTTAAAATAATATGAAAAAAAATATACAAACAAATGGAGTAACTTCTTTTGCAACGCGAGTGGCATTTGCTTTGTCGCGCGCAATAACAAGTCATGCGCGTACCATATACGTTTCGCGATATACGGGTACCCATCGGTATGCACGGTATCTTTTTGCTTTAGATGCGTTTCTTGTCGGAAGTGCGGTAACACTTGCAAGTATTTCATTGGTCTTACTTTTTATTTCGCCGGTATATGTAGACGGAGGATTGCATGTAAAAATAGATACGGGGATCATACGCGGTTCCGAAGAATTTCCCATGACGATTACTATACGCGCACATGATTCGAAAATTCATACAGCGGTTTCTCTTCGATTAGAATTACCTGAATGGGTTGAAATTATACGCACGGATCCTGCAATGAAAAAAGATGGAAGTATAGATCTTGGAACTATTACATCACGCATTTCTGCAAGTACGAATATTGTTTTGCGTGCACGAGCTTCACGTATTGAGTTAAAAACTCTTATGCATGTACATCAGGATGATGCAATTGGATTCGTTCGTGATATGAGCATGATTGATATACGGCATGTGGGGGATAGCGTTTTATCCGTTACACCTTCGTCTACACTGTTTACGGTGCATAATTCTAGTTTGTCTGATATTTCTTCAGTTATTTTTCGTATCACTCATGCGACTGGATGTGTAGCGACTATTGGCGGACTAGATTCATATGCTCTCGGCAGGTTGAAGGGTGGAGATAGCCGTGATGTTTTTGTGAATGTTTCGAGTCCATGTGAAATTTTATATCAATTGCAGGATGGTGCGCAATCAGTATTGGAAGGGGTAGGTATGGTACTAGCGACTGATACCGTTCATATTTTAAATCGTTTTCCGTATAAAACTTTTCCTGTGTATTCTGAGGTGCGTTATTTTTCAAAATCTCATGATCAGATTGGTGTTGGACCGAATCCTGCCGTAGTGGGAAAAACGAGTACTTTTTGGGCTGCAATTATTGTAGGTCCCACTTTAGGAGTTATGAAAAATATAGTATTGAATGCACAACTGTCTGCAGGGGTTCGTGCAACGGGAAAATATGCTTCAAATATTGATACGGAGTTTGAAAATAAACAATCTGAGGTTATATGGAAAATAAAATCAATGCCTGCGATTGATGCAGAAAAAATTTCTTTTGCTTTTGAAATTACTGTGACGCCGAATAGAAATACTCCAACATCTACATCTGATTATATCGGTTTGGGATACGCACACGCTGAAGATGAATATGGGAATGCGCTTATAGGAAAATAATTTCACTTTTAAAAAATTATTTTCCAGGTTCTCTTGGAGAAAATTTCATATTTTTTATTTTCCACTGATCAACGAATTGACCTATACCGCGCGCATCTCGTTTATTACGAACTGTAGCAGTTTTTTGTGACCAAGTAACCAGTGATGCAAAATTAATTTTATATCTTCCGCGCACAATGACATATCGTAATTCGCCGGATGCAATTGCCCGTCTAATTGTTCGAGTATGTATACCAAACAATATCGCGGCTTCTGATATAGATACACGAATAGAGTTTTCCATCTTTTTATTCTGTCATATACGTAAGTGTTTGTCCACACTAGTGTAGACAAACAGAATGAGTTTTATACATATACCCACCTAAGATCTCTTGTAAAAATCCTCTAGATACGCTATAATATCAACACTCAAAAAATGTCGAATATTATCGATAAATACTTGCTTTTTCGTTTACGAACTAAGCAAGATCCTGAAGCATTTGCTACGCTTTATGATAGATATGTGGAAGCCATTTATCGCTTCTCTATTTTGAAATTATCCAGCAAAGAAGAGGCGGAAGACGTTACTTCGGAAACATTCACACGCGCTTGGCAGTATATTCAAGAAAGAAATGAAATTACGCATTTTCGAGCTCTTTTATATAGAATAGCTCGAAATCTGATTGCGGACAGATATCGCAGAGCTAAGCCAATAATCTCACTTGAAGCAATCACAAGTGTAACGTTTGAGTCTGATATGGCGTCTGAGTCAGTAGAAGGCAAATTCATGGGTGACAAAGGTCGCGCTAGCGTGGTCATTGAAGCTCAGGCTGAAGCATCGCTTATCATTTCAAAATTAGAGCGATTGAAAGAAGATTATCGAGATGTTCTTACCTTACGTCTCGTAGATGACCTGCCTTTCAGCGTCATCGCAGGTATTTTAGAAAAACCTGTAGGTACGGTACGCGTTTTATTCCATCGTGCAATGAAGGCATTAGAAAAAATTGATTCACTATCATGAAATCAAACTTACTCATAAAAATGAAAGAACTTCGCCATCGTGAACGTTTCATCAAGCCAGATGAAGCGTGGATTCGTGCGACGCGACAGACTCTTTTATTGCGTGCAGAGCAAGCTCTTCCTCCGCAATCAAAAGTAAAAACTTCTACAATTATTAAAGATGCAGTGAGCACTATTTTTCCTGCAACAACTTTTCAATATATGACAAGACCGGTTTTTGCGGTCTTTTCTTTTATTGTATTAATTCTTGGTGGATCTATGATGTCGGTGAGTGCGTCTGAACGTTCGAATCCTGGCGATTTTTTATATGGATTAAAAATTGTGACCGAACAAACGCGTATTGCTATTGCTTCTGGGAAGAATGAAAAGTTAAAATTGAAAACTGAATTTACAGGACGACGGGTAAGTGAATTGCGTGCGATTACTTCTGCGCCACAAACAGATAATCAAAAAGTGTCAGAAATGGCATCTGTATTAAAGCAGGATATGTCGACATTGAAAGATCAGCTTGCAGAAGTTTCAAAAGAATCAACTCCAGCCGCCGCAGTTGAAGCAGCGAAAAAAATCGATACGCAAACAAATGATGTTATAGTTGCGCTTCAAGAAAGTAAAGTAAATTTAAATGCAGAAACAAAAGCGCAGGTAACAGAGGCGCAATCCGCTGCAAGTGAGACCGGGGTTAAGGCAATAGAAGTTATGGCAGTTAAACATCAAGAAGATGGTGGAACAGTTTCTGCGTCAGATGTTGCGGCTGCCATTAAAGAACATGCGAAAATTGTAACGGATGTAACAAATGTGCCACTCCCTGTTATTGTGACTACATCAACTGCATCTGGAACAACCCTGGTTGTTATAACCGCCCCAACTTCCACATCTTCATCTACATTGCCGCTCCCTGTTGCATTAGAGCTAGGGTCTTCAACTGGCACGCAGGCAACGACAACAACAATTCCAACTTTATTAGATCAAGTAAAAGATGCAACATCACAAGCATTTGCAATCCAGAAGGAAAAAGAAGTTGCGTCTAGTACACAAGTGAATGTTCAAACAGGAACATCAACAACTATAATAACAACAACATCAACTAAAAATGAGTGAGTAAGATTTTTCCCATCTCACAGGGCGTCTGTCGTAACTGACTGGCATCCTGCCGGGTGGGGAAGGTCCTTCACTCGCTTGGTTTATCAATCGGCTACGCCAACCCAAAAGGTCGATGCTTTATCTTGAAGCAAGGCAAGGCCAAAATTATTCATAATTATTTATTACCCCAAAAAAGGGTTTATATGCAAAATACATTAAAAAAATTAGTTTCCAGTTTCGTCACATTTACAACGATTGTATCGTCAGTAGGTGTTGGCGCATTGGCGTTACCTAGCGTTGCATCTGCTGCTACATTGGCATCGGGTGACCTCGTGAAGGCAAGCGGTCCTGCCGTCTATTTATATGTAGGCGACGGAAAACGCTATACGTTCCCAAATGAAACAACATTTAAGTCTTGGTACAAAGATTTCTCTGGAGTGAAAACCATTTCAGATGCAGATCTTGCAACACTTCAATTAGCCGGTAATGTGACAATGCGCGCTGGTACATACCTCGCCAAAATTACAACCGATCCTAAAGTGTATGCTTTATCACCAGGAGGACAATTGCACTGGGTGCAATCTGAAGCAGTAGCTTCAGCACTTTACGGAGCCAATTGGGCAAAGAAAGTGGTTGATGTTCCAGATGCTTTCTTCACAAACTACTCAGTTGGCGCATCACTCGCAACAGCAACGTATCCAGATGGTACCTTGTTAAGCAAGGATGGCAACTTATATGTTGTGAGCGGTGGCAATGCGCGCAAACTTGCTTCATCTGCAGCAGTTGCAGCGAACGGTTTGAATGCAGCTTTCGCAGTTGCAACTACAATGAGTTTAACAGCTGGCTCTGACGTCACAGACCGTGAAAGCGGTGTGGCTGATCCTGCAGCTATGAGCACAGCAACCGTAACATCTGGTGGTTCTTTGACAGCTTCTTTAGCTTCAGACACACCAGCAGGAATGACCGTTACAAAAAATGCTTCATCCGTACCATTGGTCAAGGTTAACTTGACTGCAGGCGCAGCTGACGCACTTGTGACTGGCTTACGCTTTCATCGCGTAGGAATCGGTGCAGTAGGTGATTTCTCCAATGTCTATCTTTATGATGGATCTGGTAAACGCTTATCAACCGGTCGTTCAATTAATTCTACAACAAACTTAGTTGAATTCAATTCAGTGAATGCCACAGTCAAAGCTGGAACAACATGGTCCGCTCTTGTCTATGGTGATTTCTCAACGCCTGCATCAACAGGTGGTCAGCACTCCATGCGTTTGGAAGATGCAGCCGCTGTTATGACATCAGGTGGAGCAGTCTCGGGTTCATTCCCAATTGCTGGTCAGACTTTCACAGTCGGAACAGCATCGTCTGGTCGTCTTGATGTTCTAAAGGGTTCAACACCAACAAACCCAACCGTGGGAAGCAAGCAAGCTGAAGTTTCTAACTTCAAACTTGTTGCCAACACAAACGATTTATTGGTGAAACAAATTTCTCTTTATCAAAATGGAACAGTTTCCAATTCTGATGTGAGTAATTTCAATTTGTACCAAGGATCGACTATGGTTGCAACAACACCATCAGTTGATTCAACAGGTCACATTGTGCTGAATCTTAACCCAGCTTATCTTATCGGTAATGGACAAACGAAAGTTTTCTCATTGAAAGCCGATGTAGGTGGCCGTGCTGATCGCACAATTCGAACTTATGTTGAATACACAACGGATGTAACAGGTACAGACACAGTGTATGGATCTGGTGCTGCTGTTGATATTGCTGTTAATGGCAATATGGATGGTTCAGCATTCGTTTCTTGTGTAGCACCTGGCAATTCTATGTGTGTAACAACACAAGGTGGTCAATTAACAAACTCATTTAATGGTCCTAGCACAGCGAACGTTGCAAAAGGCAAACTCGCCGCTCAGCTCTATAGTTTTAGCTTGACCTCAGCTGCAAATAACTTGGAAGTTCGCAATACGCGCTTTACATTGCAAGTTGCAAATGGCTCACCAGCCGCTTGTCTCTTAACAGGTTCAGCAAGCACGGCATATTTCCGCTCACTTAAATTGAAGAATCTCGATACAGGTGCAACAGTTGCATCAAAAGATCTTGGTTCAGCAGCTTCACAAGTTACTTCAACTGTAACCTTCACCGATACATATAATTTATCGGTCGGTAAAACATTGAATTTAGCTTTCGTTGCTGATTTGTCAAATTCAGAAGATGTCGCAGGACAATTCTTCACAAATGGTACATGTATGTATCAAGTTGTATTTAATCCATTCCAATTAGGTGATGTAAAGGATGTTAATACAGGTGAACAGCTCGCACTTGCGAAAATTGTTCCAAATACAGCACTTACTGGTAATGCACAAACTGTGAAATCTTCTGGTTTGAGCGTAGCCCTTGCTTCAAACCCAGTATCAGGCACAATTGTTAAAAATCAAGCTAACGTTGCAATTGCAGGTTTATCTCTTACAGCTGCAGCTCAATCTGATATAACAATTACAAGCTTAACACTTACAGGAAGTGCTACATTGAACGGCGGTGTTACATACACAGTTGCTCAATTGTCGACTCTTGTCAGTTCTCTT
>JAHFIO010000104.1 GCA_023246325.1 Candidatus Uhrbacteria bacterium
TTGGTCAAGTACAATGGTTTGACATTTTATGAGATTTTTGTTTAACTTATGCCTATTATGAGTTCAATCTCATAATTCCGCCAAGGGATGCTTGGATGCTCAGGAAAGGATACGGAAATGGCTAAAGATAACTGGGACGATTACGATGCTTCTGCAAGTCCAGGACCGCTCGCATGGTTCTTCAAGGTTCTTTGGCCTACGGTGCTTGTCATCGTAGTGCTCACCGTTGTTGTCGGCGGGCTTGGATACGCATTCGGCTGGTTTGGAGAAGCAGCGACTGTGGCTCAAAAGGAGCTGGGTCCTACGGCAACTCTGAAAAAGTACGAATGGTTCAAGGATGCATCCGCATCTTTGCAGAAAAAGCAAGCTGACATCCAAGTCTATACTGGCAGAATGACGGCAATGAACGAAACGTACAAAAATCTTCCTCGCCAAAATTGGCCACGTGAAGATCGCGAGCAGTACAATGTCTGGTCCTCTGAAGTTGCAGGCGCCAAGGCTGGATACAATACTCTCGCTGCCGAGTACAACGCGAATATGACGAAAGTCAATTGGCGCTACGCGGATACGCTTCCACGTGAGTTCACGCCCTACGTGACGCAGTGATGCAGGATAAGGAGAAGACAATGAAAATCTACATCCCTGGATTCAACGTTCCGATTCACGCGATTGCTATTTTCATTTTTTGCAGCCTATTCTTTGGCGCAAATTGCGCTGAAGAACCTACATCCACATCTGGTATTACCAAGGCTGAAGTGACGGTTCCTAAGGGTTCCGACGGTCTTACAACCGAACAACGCAATGTTGGCGCTCGCCTAAAAGCTGATAATGCTCCAGGCGCAATCAAGCATCTATACGTTATTTCCGCCTATAGCGGACAAACGCTCATTTACTCAACCGTAAAAGGTAAAGTAACGAGTAGCGGAAAACGTCTTTCACCCACGGTTGCATCAGGCAGTGCAAATTCACCGGGCGCATTCGTCTTTAGCACAAAGAACTCACGTGTTTACACAAATGAAGTTCTGCAAGATGATGGTACATATGGATCTTCCACCGAGTATTTATACTGGTGGGATACCAAGGACGTATACCATCAGCACTATGTGCAAGGCGGACAAATCCTGCATGTATCAAGCGAACCACTGTCTGTAAAAAGCGTGGTCATTAACATGGAAGTGTCTGCAAAGAAGGATGACGTCCTCGAAGTCACGCCTCACGTAACCGTCACGGCTACTCCCCCTGATTCTCCGAAGAAGAAATAACCTATTCCGACGCAAGTCGGATTTTTTTTATATCCATCAAAACTTCTTCTGCATGCTTTTCTGGTTTTACCAATTCATATATTTTTGCAATTTTTCCTTTTGGATTAATTAGAAATGACATACGAAAAATTCCCATATATTCACGACCCATAAATTTCTTTTTTCCCCAAACGCCATATGCATCAATCATCTTTTTTTCTGGATCAGCCAATAATGGAAAAGTAAGTTCAAACTTTTTTACAAATTTGTCATGACTTTTCACCACATCAGCGCTTATACCAAATACATGGCATTTCATTTTTTTAAATTTTGGCAAATTGTCTCGCATGCTACATGCTTCTTTTGTGCATCCAGGTGTATCATCCTTAGGATAAAAATATACTAATACCCATTCTCCCGCATATTGCTTCAATGAATGTTCTTTCCCCTCTTGATCTTGCAAAGAAAAAGCAGGCGCTATATACCCAATGTGTAACTTCATATATGTATGAGTGTACCGATATATTTTTTTCCATGCAATATTGCATTCACGTTTTTTATATCCGTACCCTTTGCAATAATAACATCCATTGTATATTTCTCAGCCAGTTTAGACGCAACAGGATCAAAAGGCGCATTCGCACCAGGTGACCACACATCTCCAACAATTTTTCTAAAATCTTTCCAACAAATATCACGAACAGATTTTGCATTTTTATTTTTTGCAGGATCTGCATCATAGACCATATCTATATTTGTTAAATTTAATACACGATGTGCGCCATATTTTTGTGCCAAAGACACGGCAACATAATCCGTACTCCATCCAGGCTTCCATCCTGCAGCAATCATAACGGGCTCAACCCATCGCATGGTTTTACGAGGATCTTTATTTATTGCAGGTAAAGCAATGTCGCGAAATAAGGCGCGTAATAAATGCCCATTCATTCTTGTTGCATGTATACCCAACCAGTCTACATCCTCTGGATCCAAACGCACGAGTGCATTTGCCGCGCGTTGATATTCACGAGCAGTTTGCCCTCCCCCAATCACAATAATAAATCTTTTATTTTTTTTGATCTCCGCTAAAATCATTTTACGAAATTTTTTTAAATATGCAATATCAATACCTGTCTTTGGAACAACGATTGAACCACCAATTGATATAACGACTAGCTCTTTATGTGAATGTGGCATATCTATAAAAAAATCCCGACATATGGTCGGGGTACTGAATTAATTCTGAAATAAATGATTAACAAACCACGAAACTACCCAATATACCAATGCCCCTAAAAACGCTGCTCTAAAATCTACTACATCAAAACCTTTCACAACTGAAGAAGCTAGCCAAAACAAAAACGCATTCACTACCAAGGTAAATAATCCTAAGGTTAAAATATTTACCGGCAAAGTCAGCAATAATAAAATAGGTCGTATCAAAGAATTTACTAACCCGATTACCAAGGCTGCAACAAAAGCTGTCCAAGCATTTGCCACACGCACACCTGGAACAATATACGCCGCCGCATATACAGAAGCCGCACTTATTGCCCATCGAAGTAACAGATTGAACATATATTTATATTATAGAATAATTCTTTTTAATTTCTTTAATTTTATTTTCGGCGACCAATAATCTTTTTTTCAATGCATCTGCAACCAACATGGCGCGTTCAAATTTTTCTACCCCTGTATCCAAATCCGTTTCACCCGCTTCAAACCATTTTGTAATTTCTTCTAATTCCGAAAAACCTTTCACGACATCTATTTCTTTTGTATCAGTTTTTTTTGGCATATATCAATTATAATAATGT
>JAHFIO010000018.1 GCA_023246325.1 Candidatus Uhrbacteria bacterium
TCAGCGCCAAAAATGCGCATCAAATCATCTTCCATGGATACGTAAAATTGCGTAGAACCTGGATCACCCTGTCTTCCCGCGCGTCCACGTAATTGGTTATCAATACGTCGCGATTCGTGACGTTCTGTCCCAAGTACATGTAAACCTCCTGCCGCTTTTACTTCCAAAGCCTCGGCAGGATTTGGTGGATTCCCTCCTAAGATAATATCAACACCGCGTCCTGCCATATTTGTGGCAACCGTCACCGCGCCTTTTTTACCTGCCTGCGCAATATATTCTGCTTCACGTTCGTGATTTTTTGCATTCAGCAAATTATGTTGTATGCCCGCCTGTTTCAATAACTCAGATAATAATTCATTTTTTTCTATGCTCACCGTACCAACTAAAACAGGTTGCCCTTTTTCATGGCGCGATTGAATTTCACGAACAACGGCACGAAATTTTCCAACTTGATTTTTGTATACACGATCACTTTCATCCATACGACAAATTGTTTGATTCGTAGGAATGGTCAAAACTTCTAATGCATAAATTTTATGAAATTCTTCTGCTTCGGTAACCGCCGTACCTGTCATTCCTGCTAGTTTTGTATATAAACGAAATAAATTTTGAAACGTTATGGTTGCCATGGTCACAGACTCACGCTTTATTTCAACGCGCTCCTTTGCTTCGATTGCTTGATGCAACCCTTCAGAATATCTACGACCTATCATTAAACGTCCCGTAAATTCATCTACGATGATAACTTCTCCATCTTTCACAACATAATCGCGATCAATTTTATACAAGGCATGTGCACGCAATGCTTGCTCCAGATGATGCACCATGCGCATACCACCTGCTACATATAAATTTTCCACTCCAAGCCACGTTTCAATTTTAGTAATTCCTGTTTCTGTTAACGTTGAACTGCGTAATTTTTCATCAATAATATAATCCGTTGCTGCATCTAATCGCGCAACTAATTCTGCAAAGCGATAATATAATGCATTTGGTTCTTCCGCTGGAGCCGAAATAATTAATGGCGTTCGTGCTTCATCAATTAAAATTGAATCAACTTCATCAATAATCGCATAGTGCAGAGGACGTTGTACCATCTGTTCCGCATCCTGCACCATATTGTCACGCAAATAATCAAAACCAAATTCATTATTTGTTCCATATGTTATATCCGCCGCATATGCTTCTTTGCGCGACCTTGGTCGCAAATAATCCATATCGACTCGAAACGATCCTGTTGCATCACGTTCTGTGTCATGTTCAGGTTCACTTTTAAATAGCGGATCATATCTAAATGCAGCCTCGTGTTGAATTGTTCCAACACTTAATCCCAATGCATCATATACTTGACCCATCCATACCGCATCACGACGCGCAAGATAATCATTCACTGTAATCACATGCACACCTTTACCCGCCAATGCATTCAAATAGACTGCCGCAACCGCAGTCAAAGTCTTACCCTCACCTGTTCGCATTTCTGCAATTGTTCCACGATGCAAGGCTACACCACCTATCAATTGAACATCGTATTGTCGTTGATGCAAAACGCGATTTGATGCTTCACGCGCAACAGCAAATGCTTCCGGCAATATGTCATCTAATGTTGCTCCAGCAAGCAACCGCTCTTTGAATTCTGTAGTTTTTTGTTTCAATTGTTCATGTGAAAGAGTTTGAATACTCATTTCTAATGCATTAATCTGTGCCACAATAGGCAGGATTTTAGCAACCTCCTTCGCATTCGGGTCTCCAAATAATTTAGTAATAAAACTCATATGTAGAGGGTAAATCAAAAAAGCCCCGAGGTCAATCAGGGCTTTTTTGTGCAATATTTTATTTACAATGTTGCTGGTGTCGTTGTAGCTGGTGCTGGTACTGGAGTAGGAGCTGGAGCTTTACATGCTGCAACTGCGGCCTTACGAACAACCGTAGCTGTTTTACGTGCTGCTGCTGCTGCTTCATTAGCTGTTTTCATATCTGCTTTTAAAGCGTCTGTAGCTGCTTTTAAAGCTGCTGCATCTGTTCCTGCAGCAGTTTTTGCTGCCTTATATTTAGCTAAAGCTGCTTTGAGCGCATCTTTTCTTGCCATCATGGCAGATTTCAAACTTGAACGTTCCACTTTCATAGCATCTTTTCGGCATGTCATTGTCTGTTTGATTTCATCTCTCTTCAAATGCATTTCCTCTTTTTTAGCATCTTTCTCTTCTTTCTGTGCGTCTTTCTGCATCATTTTATCCTGCTTTCGCTCCATTTTTTCTATCTGTTTGTCAACTTTTTTACCCAACATTTCACCGCTATTACCACCCTTAGAAGCAAAGGCTGGCAAGGCAATCAACGAAGCGAGCATAGAACCTGCAACAATGTATTTTGTCATTTGCATAAATATATATGAAAGCATTATAGCTTTCTGTTAAAAAATAGATGTGCGAATTAAATATCGCTACATCAATAGTATACACTCCTCGTATTTTTTTGTTACAAACTGTGGATAAACGTTATTTTTTTCTCGCATCTATACGCCTTTCTTTATGTTGGGCTAAAGTTTCCCGTAAATGATCTTTCACCTTATCAATTGCTTTATATAAATCATCTGCATCACGCTCAACCTTAATAACATCACCTGGAATTTGCATGGTGACCGAACAAGAAAATATATCCCCCTTATTATGATGGGAAGTTTCTTTTCCAATGACTATATCTGCTCTCAAAATTTCTGGAGTGTATTTTTCCAAAACTGAAATTTTATCTTCAGTATATAAGCGTATTGCATCTGTAAGCTCCATCCCAACGACGCGTATATTAATAGTCATATAAAATATATTATGTATTTAAAACCCCACATACTGTACTTCGTCTTCAAGCAAAATACCATACGCATCTCGTACCTTCATTTTTACATAGCTCGACAAAGCCAAAACATCTTGGGCGCGTGCACCACCCAAATTAACTAAAAAATTTCCATGTACAGACGATACTTGTGCTCGTCCTATGGCATACCCTTTTAATCCTAGCGTATCAATTAACCATCCTGCAGGAATTTTTTTTACCTTCAACAATTCTGACGGTACTTCCACATCTCTTTGTAAAATGCTCAACGCATCAGTATTTTTATATTCAAAATTCTTAAATAAACATCCTGCACTAAAGGCACCCTGCGGTTGCGTATCTTTTCTTTTCGACATAATATCCTCAATTTTTTTCTTTGCCAAAAAAATATTTCCCCTTTCTAAAACCATGGTCATACCAAAAATAATATGAGGTTCATGTTTAAATCGCGAATCACGATATCCAAACATACATTCTCCGTTTGAATATGTTACTTTTTTTTCTTTTAAAATATCATATGCACAAACGGATGCAACCGCATCTTTCATTTCACCACCAAAACATCCTGCATTACCATATATTGCTCCTCCTATTGTACCTGGCACGCCTACCCCCCATTCAAATCCGATAAGACCCGCATCAGCACTTAGACGTGCAATCAACCCAGTAAAATCACCCGCACAGGCACTCACAACCGTCTCTTCAATTTTTGAACCTCGCATATTCATTTGAATAATGACGCCTTCATATCCCGTATCCGAAACTAATATATTAGACCCTCCACCAATAATATAAAATGGTATTGATATTTTTTTTGCGAATTCAATAATACTCACATATATATCCGCATCCTGCACAACAATATATAGTCGAGCAGGTCCGCCTATTTTTAAAAATGTATGCGATAACAATAATTCGTTTTGTTTTGCGGCAGGATAGGCAGCTACAAAAGTTGCGACCTGCTCATCAGAAAGTTTTTGCATATGTATACTTTGCCATGCAAGAACCCTTGTTGCAAATAAAAAAGATCATCGTTTTTTCTTTTTTCGATGATCTCGAGAGAAGTCGGACAAATGATGTACATTGGTTTTATTTTCATGTGCTAACTGACGTTCGTACGAATCTATTTCTTCATTCAGCATCAAAAGTTTTTCCTGATATATATCTGAAAGTGTATGACGACGTTCTTTCAAACGTTTTATTTTATTTTCTATTGGTGTTCTGCGCGTGATTTTAAAAATGATCCACGATACAAAAGATGTAACAAACTTTTTCATGGTTTTGTCAGTATTCCCCTTCCACATCCTGCCGTCAATATAGTATAGATAAAAAAAAGACCTCAACATATGTTGGGTCATATCATGTGTAACCGAAGTTGATTTTTTTATCAACCTTGAAAAGTTTTTTCTGCTCTACAATGGATGAAGGCCATCCCGAAATAACATCTTCAATCATATTCATGGATTGATGCAAATTTGCATACACCGATTGAAGCCCACCGCTCAGCGCAACTGGATCACCCTCTTCCAGAACGAAGGAAACACTCAATTCCTGTTCAGTAGGATTTTGAGGGCATGCAAAGGTAATCATCACACGTCCTGCACATACAAAGGTCCGAATGCTCGTATGTGCAAACTGAGCGCCCATTCCTCGCTCTTTTGTTTTCTGTATAAGATCATACATCCCGCGTCTATATACATTTCGCAAAAACTTATCGAAGCATACGGCCAAAGTATTGTTCTGAGCATTTGCATATTCAGAAAACGCTTGTCTGATATATTCATTGCCAGTAACTTTATCAAGCAAAAATGCTGTGATCTGTATAGTCATGATTTGTTCCATAACTGGGCTTTTGCCAAGCTCGGTCAGATTTGGAACAGCTCTCTCCACATCATCCACATATTCCTTTCTATATTGAGCAATATACAAAGTATCGCTTGTGCGCAAATCTTCGTATGCATCTACGACAAGTTGTGGAATATAAGAATCAATATCCCAAAAATCATATTGCGCATCAAATGGAATATCTAGCTTCTCAAGCCAAGCTGCGAAAAACTGAGCGAATGGCTTTTGACCTCTCCATTTCTTCTCATCATTTTCAGCGAATACACAAAGTTTCGAAATGAGTTGCGCCTTTTTCATGAACCACCTCCAGTAACATGTGTTTGGATACTAAAATGAACCAAATATGTTGTATGCTATTTTTGTATTTTTGTCAAGTATGTGCGTACATGATCATCAATATCACCTGCCCCCATACTAATAACAATGTCATTTGGTTTTGACAATGCATATATGCGTTCAATTCCTGCCCATGCATTTTCTGCATATTCCATAATTTGTGTACCGCCCTGTTCACGATCATGGCGAATTGCAGCCTCAAATAAATCACGAGAAGAAATGTCTTCGTGGGTAGTCGCATCACGTCCTGCAGGATCATAAATACTACATATAATAACAATATCCGCACCTTCAAAGCAGGATACGAAATCAAAAAATAAATGCTTGGTTCGATTGCGATGATGTGGCTGAAAGCAAACTAATATACGCTGCCCAGGATATGCTTCTTTCGCAGCTTGAATAGTTGCCTGAACCGCGGTTGGGTGATGCGCATAATCTGAAAACCAGAGCGCACCAGTATACTGACCTAATAATTCAAACCTTCTCCAAATTCCTTTAAACGATTCAAGAGATTGAACAATATCTGTATGAGATACCCCAAGTTCATGCGCCATACATGCAGCACCATTCGCATTTATGATATTAAATTTCCCCGGAACTTGTAATGTAAAATGCGCGGTGATTGCACCTGAAATCGATATAATGTTCTTTTTTTTCAATACCTCCTTTTTTTCTTTTAATAATGTAACCACGCGTTCGTCTACTATATTTGCAACCACCACACCATTTTCTTTTATACGATCCAATAATGCACCAAAACACGCAACCATATCCTGCATATCTTTAAAAATATCGGTATGATCAAGCTCGATATTATTGATAATAACTCCCCATGGTATAAATTCCAAAAAATGTCGCGCATATTCATCCCCTTCTATTACAACTATATCTGATGTACCGATACGTATATTTCCATCTGGAAAATCTGGCACCTTACTTCCTACTATGATAGTTGGGTCTAATCCTGCATCAATTAAAATTTTTCCGAGCATCGCTGTCGTTGTACTTTTTCCATGCGTGCCGGTAACGAGTATAGTTTTTGCATCGCGAAACCACTCACCTAAAAATTGAAAATTATTTTGTTGAAAAATTCCACGCCGTTGCGCCTCCACACGTTCTGGATTTGTTTCTGGGACTGCCGATGAATACACAACTGCGTCAATATCATCTACAATATTTTTCTCATCATGACCAATAAAAATTTTCGCCCCCTTTTGCTGCAGGATGCGTATTTGATCATTAAATGCTATATCTGAACCTGAAACACGAATATTTTTTGATAATAAAAGCTTGGCGACCGCGCTCATATTTATTCCGCCAATACCGATAAAGTGGACACTTGCAAATTTCATTTATATACAGTATAACAAATCCTACGTTCATTCAACTCTAGAGGCGTTCCATGAAAAACACAAAACCTGATTTGGATTTTTATGAATTTGTAGCATTCATATTCAGTGTAATAGCATTCTTCTGCTTTCTCACCACACTCTTCATTCATGATGCAGGATCTGAACTTTTTCATTATTTCATTACTGGGTTTAGCCTTATCACTGCGATTCTACTTGCTCTATGCATATATCATGGTCGAAAATCATGGGTGCATATACTTTCTTTTCTCGTTTTTACTTGTGACATTATTATATCAATATTTTTGTATTAAAAAGGCGCATTGACAAAAATAAGAAAAAGATATATATAGTTTAAATCAGGCGTCTTCGTCTAGTGGTCAGGACACCAGACTTTCAATCTGGCTAACGGGAGTTCGAATCTCCTAGGCGTCACTTCTCTCATCCTGCCGTATATGGCGGGATTTTTTATTGACATATATTCAAAAATAAAATATAACCATACTGGTACATTCACAAGGAGATATACCATGGATGAAACTACACTGTGGAACCTGCTCGTCGCACGTTGCAAAGAACGAAATATACCCCTTATGGCACTACATAGACTTGTAGACCCAATGGAATTCAGAACGCGAGATGAAATGCTTGATGTCCTTGTACGAAATTATAAGCCAACACAAAATCTACTTCGTGTTGGTGAGACATTGCTAAAAATGGAATATAAACCATTGCCACCGCGTGAAACGCTTGAAAAGCAATTTGGTGGAAAAGGTAGCGTTTCAATTGTATATGATGGACGACAATTTTTTCCGCATCCATCACGAGCAGACTCCCAAACGAATGATGGAGACCGTGGACTTGTCATATACTGTGTCAAAACCATTGTAATCGCGCAATCAACTGAAGTGATCATTGAATCCATGCGACATGATGGGTATATGCCTGCAACTGAAAAAGAATTGCTGGCATATATATCCTATACGCCATTCGCAGGCATTCCATATCCTCTGGTAGCGCTGGGATCTTTCGCAATCGATGATGAAAACGCCTTTTATCCAACATTTGATTGCAATTGGACGCATAATAATAACTTCATCGAAAAATTGTCTGCTCTTCGTGTAAACGAAGTGTGGACACCTGCATTTAGCTTTCTATGTATACGTCCACATATCGGATAAGCTCTGCATCCTGCCAAGTCGGCAGGATTTTTTTATAGTTGCTCAAGTTATGCACGCGACATATTATAAGACTATGAAAAATTTACATGATATTGATCCGACAATTGCAAACCTCATTTTTAAAGAAACTCAACGCCAACGCGATGGATTAGAATTAATTGCAAGCGAAAATTATGTAAGCGAAGCAGTTTTACAAGCTTTAGGCTCACCATTAACAAATAAATATTCTGAAGGATACCCAGGAAAAAGATATTATGCAGGCAACCAAGTAATAGATGAAATTGAAACAGTTGCAATTGAACGTGCGAAAAAATTATTTCATGCAGAACACGTAAACGTTCAGCCACATGCAGGCGCGCAGGCGAATTTCGCTGTATACCTGGCATTAGCAAAACCAGGCGATACAATTCTCGCCATGGATTTAGGCGCGGGCGGACATCTCACGCATGGATCACCCGCAAATTTTAGTGGAAAATGGTTTCATATTATTCCATATGGCGTACGTCGAGACACCGAGCTCGTTGATATGGAGGAAGTTCGCGCGCTCGCCAAAAAACATAAGCCAAAAATTATTCTTGCAGGATTCAGCGCCTATCCACGTAAACTTGATTTCAAAACTTTCGCAGATATCGCACATGAAGTAGGTGCATATCTTTTTGTAGATATGGCACATGTAGCCGGGTTAATTGCTACACAATTATACCCAGACCCAATTCCGTATGCAGATGTTGTTACAACAACTACACATAAAACATTACGCGGTCCACGCGGGGGAATGATTTTATGTAAAATAACCGATCGACTTGATCCAGATGGCAAAAAAAACCTTGCACAAAAAATTGATAGCGCGGTATTTCCTGGATCACAAGGCGGACCACTTGAGCATTGCATTGCGGCAAAAGCCGTATGCTTTGAAGAAGCACTCCATCCTGCATTTAAAAAATACCAGGAACACGTATTAGAAAACTCGAAAGCCATGGCGGAAGTATTTATATCTGAAGGCGCGAGATTGGTTTCAGGGGGAACGGAAAACCATTTGATATTGGTAGATGTCACAACATGGGGACTGGGCGGAAAAGATGCTGAACATATTTTAGATGAAGTTGGAATTTCAACAAATAAAAATATGCTCCCATTCGATGAAAGAAAACCAATGGATCCATCCGGCATACGATTAGGATCTGCAGCAATAACGACGCGCGGATTTAACTGCGAAGATTCAATTGCGCTTGCGAAAACAATCGCCACCGTATTAAAATCTCCCGCCGACACAATAAAAAAAACCGCGGCACAAGAACATGTCGCGGCATTAACAAAAAAATATCCAATATATTAAACCTGTCTCTATCTTATAAACACCCACCAGTTTTTTTAGAAGAAATTTTCCAAGATTCAATCCATTTCCAACCGTATACATATTTATTGACCAATTGATCATACGTATATTGTGCAGTTCCAGACGCGGTTTCCAAGTCTGGATCAAGCACAAAAAACATTTTTTCGCTGAAACCGGTGACAAGCAATACATGTTCATCATTTGTAAACGGACGTACACGAAGCGCAATAAGCACAGGTCGACCTGAACCAATTTCAGTCCGCAATTCCATTTCTGTTAATGCGCGAGAAATATGTTCTGCTTGAATATCTACAAGAGATAAAAGCGGCGTAACACGTTCGAGGTCTAATACACGATTGCATCCCGATATAAGACATGCGTCTGGTACACAACAATTTTTTCCTGTTTCAATGCTTGCGACCTTACAAGCAGAAACTGGATTTCCATTATATTCCGCAAGCATAGACAAGGTCGCTGTCCAACACCATAATGTACATTGCTGAACTTTATATTCAATAGGCAACGTAATTGCTTTTTTATATTTTTCCTGCACAATACATGCCGCATTCGGCAATTGACGTGGCGTCAAATGTGTAGGTGGATATATACAAGCCTTCGGGGAATCTTCACTTTCCGTATCTTTTTCTTCACCGCATGTGGAGCACGCACACATGCTGAGCAATAAAAGGGCAAGCATTTTTTTAATCATATTTCCTCTTTTGTAAAGTACAAAATACATCTTGCCATATGCGCGCTATACGTCAAGGTTGCCGTACATGCTAATCTCAGTTACTCTGTACGCATGCATATTATAGACGGCAAATCACTAGCACAAAAAATACATTCCGAAATTCGGCAGGATATAGACGCACTCGCACATAAACCAACGCTTGGTGTTTTATTAGTTGGTACTGATGCAGCATCACATATCTATGTTAGTTTAAAAGAAAAAGCCGCTCATGAAGCCGGAATACTTACTGATATTCGAAGACTACCAATAGATTGCACTGATCAAGAAATTTTAAAAATTATTTCTGAGTGGAATGCTGATGCAAATATCTCAGGCATTTTACTCCAACTACCCCTTCCACCCGGTCATGATACGAATGCGCTCATACAATCCATTGATGTGCACAAAGATGTCGACGGATTTCATCCTGCAAATATAAAAAAATTACTCTCAGGCGAAGGTAAAATTGTTTCACCTGTGCATGAAGGCATTTTGCGATTAATTGCATCCACAGGAATTGATCCGCGGCAAAAACGAACTATTCTCATTGCTAACAGTGATATATTTGCAATACCACTTGAATACATATTACGACGTGCTGGTTTTTTAGTTGAGCGCATGTCTGCAGAATCCTTGAATGCAGAACTGCTTGCAAAGGCAGATGTGATTATAAGTGCATGTGGAAAACCATTTTTTATTTCCGCCGGGATGATTACAGATGGTGCAATATTAATTGATGTAGGCACAACCTATCTCCCAAATGGAAAAGTGGTGGGAGATTTTGATCTCCCAAGTTTTGAAAAATCAGAATGTTATATAACACCCGTACCAGGAGGTGTTGGACCAATGACGGTTGCGCTCCTTTTAAAAAATATTTTACAACTTGCTACGTCGAACACGTGAAAAATGCGCTGCGAGTGGAATCATAATCACTTCCATACCATATTGAACTTTCAGTACTGGATCCAAAATAAGATACGCAACATATCCCCACATATATAAATCCACTAAAGCAGAAATAGCGCAGGTAAGAGCAAGCCATTGAAGCATCAATATGCCAATATCTTTATGTGTTGGTGCTGTATGTTTAAAAATCCATTCGGCGAAAACAAGTGCAATAACTGACGTAAAAAAAACAACGAGGATATCACGGCCCAATCCACGAAATCCCATTGGAAGGATATACAATAATCCTGCTGAGAGAAAAAAAGAAACAAACCATTTTACTATAATGAGAAGCGTGGAACGAAGAAAAGATTTCATATATATATTATAGCACAAATAACTTTTGAAGCAGAATGGCAAGGAATACGGTGCCGCATATCCAAGGGGTAGCAAGTCGCCACCCTGTTTTTGTATGTTCAACATTTTTTAAAACAGTATATGCCATAGCGCAAATAAGCAAAGCATTTAATGTACTTATATACGAACCAAGAAATTCAATAATATCAATAAAATTTTTCGACACAAGAAATAATACCGTTATCGGCAGGATAAGGGCTACTACACGTGATGTTTTTAAAGAAAATTTTGCATCATGCATACACATTGCTTGAAGGGCCTCTGTATTCACCACAAATGCGCATGCTATGGCAAGAAAACCGATTGCAGAAATAGTCCAACCAAATCCATGTGGTAGAGAAAGTGCGAGTGATGCAGGATCAAGATTTATGTTTCTTGTATTTGCCGCATATGCAAAAATTCCGAAAAGCCACATAAGAAGCGCACTCAGGAGAGACCCTGCTGTAACAGCGAGTCTGGATTTTTGTGCATCAAAATTTGACACCTCAACGATTTCTGAAATAACAGGCCAACCGAGTAAAGCAAATATAAAAATACCAAATGGAATTTTTGAAAATGTAGGAAAAATAAATACTGAAAATGCTCCCCCATCTGCATTTGGAATAAAAAATATAATCAGAAGTAGAAAAAGAAAAACAAGACTTGTTGCAAGCGCACTTTCCACTTTTGCAATTATAGCAAGTCCATACAAAACAGTGATTACTCCTCCTGCCCAAAAAATCATTTGGAATAGACCTGTCCCAAATCCTGCCCCTGTCACCATAGTAATAAGCGCATGTAAAAAACCTCCACCAAGAATAATATAAATTG
>JAHFIO010000019.1 GCA_023246325.1 Candidatus Uhrbacteria bacterium
AATTTTAAAACAAGAAGTGGATTCGGATTAAAAGAAGAAAAAAGTGAAAGAATATGAGCAAAAAAAAGTGAAAGCGCAGGAAATACAAGTGGTAATTGCGGTTTCCATATACTATCATGGCACTTCAACCATAAAAATAATACGCGTAACCCCCAACCGAATAAAGCAAATATACAAATAACTTCGCCTATACTCACATCAATGGACCCACCAAATGCTGCACGACCGATACGCAAATTTCCAGTACCAAGCGAAACCATTAAACCCAAAAAAGGCGTGAACGCGATTCCAGCATAAAAAACAAGATATGGCGCACGATATGAAAGTAAAATTCCTATTATAATAATAAGTACGGTAATAGGATATACCGACATAGACGTGGTAACAAAAAAAATAGATACAACGAGTACAATAAAGATGGACCAAGTAATTGCAGATAATTTCATGACCAATGTGTGAGTGCGACAAGAGTTTTTTTCGCCGCCTCTCCCCAAGTATATCGCGATGCACGCTCAATGCCTACTGTTCGTAATTGCGCCACCAAATCCGCATCCTGCCGAATACGTATCATATGCTCGGCGAGCGTTTGTATGTCGACTGGATCATGATACAATGCTGCATCTCCTAAAATTTCAGATAGCACGGATATATTTGAGGAAATCACGGGTATACCACATGCCATAGCTTGCACAGGGGGAATACCAAACCCTTCGTAAAATGCAGGATGCACAAGCGCGGTTGCTGCGCGAATCATGTGCGGTAATTCTGATTCTGGAATATATCCTTTTTCAATAATATCTTTCGCATACGGTGAAGCATGAATTGCTTGAGAAATTTCTTCAAAACCATTCCCCGGAATACCAACAAGAAATAATTGGTGCTTCGTAGTATCAAGACCTGTCTCAGCTGCCTTATAGATATTGAAAGCGCGAATCAAATTTAAAATATTTTTTTTCTTTTCTAAACGTCCAATATATAAAAAATAATTCTGTTTTTCTGTTATCTGGGGAAAATAAAATGCATGATCCACTCCATTATATGTCACAAAAATTTTTTCTGGATCAATGTCATATACATCCACGATTTCTTTTTTTGAAAATTCAGAAACTGTTAATACACGAACATCGCGTTCTTTTATTTCGCGCATGGCAAATTCATGTATAGCTACTTGTCTTTTTTTATATACTGCAGGATACCTATGAAACCCTATATCATGCACAGTTACAACAGTTTTTTTCGCGATAACTCGTGGCAAGGTTGAACCAGGCAACCACAATACATGTGATGGCACATGCATCATTTCATATGACAGACGTATTTGCGTCCATCCATAGGGAAAAGGCCAATTCAATCTTTTTTCTTCCCAATTTTTTGGACTAATTTCAAGACCATTTTTTAATCCGGTCGGTGTATACAGCGACCAGGTATTTGAATCCAAAGCGGTTATTTTTTTTAATTCCTGAATAATATGATATGCATACCATTCAACCCCAGTTTTATTGGGTTTATTCGCACGCGAAGCTTCAATACCTATATGCATTTTCGTATTGTATAGGAAATAAGTTCCAAAAGGAAGCTGCTACCAAAAAGCAAGCAGCTTCCTTTTTGGTAGCAGCTTGCTTTTGAGAATATCTTGACATAATGCAAAATACACAGTAGTCTTTCAGCGCTACTTCGACATCAACCAAAGGAGACATACATGTTCCGCACGCACACGTCACTTTCTCTCGCTACGCTTTTCATTCTTGCCTCGGCAGGATGCGGAAGCGAATCAATCGAGACAATAAACCATTCGCCGCCTGATGCAGATACGAATAAAGCGCATACGACTGATCCGAATACAAATGATCAGGATACGAATCCTGCCGATACAGAATCCGAAAAGATTCAAGTCAAAACGCATCTTCGCGTCAAACCAAATGCCACGACATCACCAACCGGTCTTAGCCCATCACAAATCAAAACCGTATACAACTTGCCCGCTACAGGCGGAATAGGCACGGTCGCGATCATCGATGCATACGATGACCCAACAGCGGAAAAAGATTTGAACGTATATTCTACAATGTACGGACTCCCCTCTTGCACAACCGCAAATGGATGTTTTGAAAAACATAAAATGTCCTCACGCATTTCTACAAATGCAGGATGGGCTCTCGAAATCGCGCTTGATACACAAGTCGTACATGGAATTGCACCCTATGCAAAAATCCTCCTTGTGGAAGCTCGAACAAATTCTGGTAACGATCTGCTTGCCGCCGTAAATTACGCGCGCCTGCGATCTGATGTCGTCGCCATTTCCATGTCATGGGGTTCGGGAGAATTTTCTGGTTCACCGGCATATGATTCCTATTTCACGTCAACGTATGATGCGAAATTTTTTGCCTCAACAGGCGACAATGGCACTGGCGTTAGCTGGCCCGCGGTTTCCGCAAATGTCATAGCTGTGGGTGGCACAACCTTAACTTTCAATGTCAACGGCACCCTCAATGCAGAAACAGCTTGGGCAGGATCCGGCGGCGGTATCAGTCTCTATGTCCCAATGCCTACATATCAAGTCACATATGGATTGACCGGCACCACACGTCATATCCCAGATATATCTGGAAATGCGGATCCAGCCTCTGGTTGGGCAATCTACGATTCAACGTCATATTATGGCCAAAAAGGTTGGTTCAATGTAGGTGGCACAAGCGCAAGCACACCAATGTGGGCTGCTATCCATGCTCTCTCGCATACAGCTTCACTTCCCCAGCTATATACTGATGCAGCGGCAGGATATAGCTCTTATTTCCGCGACGTGACATCAGGAACCAATGGTACATGTGGAGTCGTTTGTACCGCCTCGGCAGGATACGACACCGTCACTGGCCTTGGGTCTCCCGTAACTTCAACTTTCTAACTGGCTTTCTTGCCAGTTTTTTTATTTGCACGTACCCTTATCCTGCAGGAGTAAAAAAATGAAATTAGTCAAACATGCATTCGTTATCCTATCCGTTCTTTTTACAATTCTCATATGTAGAAGCGATAAATCAGCGCTTGAAAAAGCAGATCGCTTAGAACGACTCAGCAAAATAATTGCGCGCCCACATGTCAAAATGTATGGCATGGGTGATCTATACCCTCGTGGATATGCTCCACATGAAATTCGCAAAATGTATAATCTACCGCATATGGGTGGTAAAGGTACCATTGCACTCATCCTGGCATATCATGCGCCAACATCAGAAAAAGATCTGAATATTTTTTCACGCAAATGGAATTTACCTTTATGTACAAAAGAAAATTTCTGTTTTACACAACATAAAATGGTGGATGATATCGTAGTCGATGCTAATTGGGCTTTGGAATCCGCAATGGATGTTCAATGGGCACATGCAATTGCACCTGAAGCACGCATCCTGCTGGTTGAAGCGAAATCTGCACAATTGGATGATTTGCTTCTCGCCGTCGACTATGCACGTAATCGCGCGGATGTTGTTGCGGTCTCTATGAGTTGGGGTTCGGAAGAATTTCCAGAAGAAACCGAAATCAACAATTATTTTGTAAGTCCGTATGGTGCAACATTTTTTGCCTCTTCAGGAGATGATGGAACCTTCGTAGGTTGGCCAGCAGTTTCGCCAAATGTCGTTGGTGTTGGTGGAACAACCTTGCGCATTAAATGGGATAATACATTTATTTCCGAAACAGCTTGGACAGGATCTGGTGGCGGTATCAGCCAATATGAACCCATGCCTTTCTATCAAAAAGTTTTTGGCTTAAATGGTGAAAAGCGCTGTGTGCCCGATGTATCATTTAACGGTGATTCAGAAACGGGTGTTGCGGTTTTTATGAGTCTGGAAAGTGCAGGATACCAAGGTTGGTATAAATTGGGAGGAACAAGTGCAGGTACACCAGCATGGGCAGGAATTAAATCGCTCGGCTTATCTGCACAAAATGCAATATTTTATGAGGATGCAATGTCAAAGATTCTGTATCCTGCCGTATTCCGTGATATTACGGAAGGCAAAAATGGCACATGTGGTGTGGTGTGTACGGCTCAAAAAGGGTATGACCATATAACCGGGCTTGGCAGTCCACTCGTCACGGTCTATTGACAAATAGACCGTTTTTTGTTAGCGTGATTTGTGGAGGTTTTTTCATGAACATTTTCATTGGATTCTTGTTTTTTGTTGGGCTCATTTACAATGCATTTGTATTGAATATTTCACCTGATGCACACGGGCTTTTCTGTGCCATTGCTGGAGATTGTATTCTTTTCCTCATTGGGATACATCAGTATTGTTTTCACCTGCGAACCAAACAGGAAAAACAAAACCAAATTAATCGACAGCGTGAAATCACATTGCATATTCGTCGTGAAATACTCCTTATGGAGAAAATGGGACGTATACGTGACACGAACAAAAAACTGAAATCTGTAGGATATGCTCTCGCAGAAGCAAAAATTAAATCCGTTATGAGTAGATATGAAATGGATCAACGCGCAATTCAGAATAACCAAAAAATTGTGACCACTGGTCATATACCCGATCCCGATATCCGCATGCATATGCGAAGGATGATGAACTAATATCATCCTTTTTTTTATGGGGTCAGGCACCAAACTGTGGATAAGTTTTTTAATAAAACTTCTCCACAGTTTGGTGCCTGACCCCAATTACGACGAAAAAATACTTCGCTTGAATGATTCTAAATTTTCTAAAGCAATTCCCGTTCCACGCGCAACACATAATTGTGGATTATCCGCAACCATAACAGGTACGCCTGTTGCTTCAGAAAATAATCTATCTAAATCTCGTAATTGCGAAGAGCCACCGCTTAATACCATTCCTTTTTCCATAACATCCGCGCTCAGTTCAGGCGGAGTTAAATTTAAAACATATTTTATTTTTTCAATAATACCTTGCAGCTCATGTTGAATTGCATCCGTTACATCATCACTTGTTACGGTAATAATACGTGGCAATCCAGAAATCATATCTCGCCCTTTCGCTTGTTTCTCTAATTTCTCGGCCAAATATAATGCAGAACCAATTTGAATTTTTATTTCTTCCGCCGTGCGTTCTCCAATCATTAAACCATATTTACGACGAATATGTTCTTGAATTGCAGCGTCTAATTTATTTCCACCAATACGAACTGAAGAAGACGCAACAATACCTCCTAAAGAAATAACTGCTATTTCAGAAGTTCCCCCACCAATATCAACTATCATATGTCCAGATGGATTTCCAATGGGAATATCTGCACCAATAGCAGCCACCACAGGTTCTTTAATAATATATGCAGCTCGAGCTCCAGCTGAAATTGTAGCATCAATAACCGCACGACGTTCGGTAGAAGTAATGCCTCCAGGCACGGCAACCATTACTTCAGGACGAAACAATCTCACACCTCCTAAAGCTTTATTTATAAAATAACGTAACATCGCTTCTGTTGTTCTATAATCTGCAATAACTCCATCCCGCAAAGGACGTTTCGCAACAATGGTATCTGGCGTGCGACCAATCATTTCTTTTGCATCTTTTCCTACCGCCAAAACACGTTTATCTGCCAAAGAAATTGCAACAACTGAAGGCTCATTCAAAATGATTCCTTTTTTAGGAACATATACAAGCACCGTGGTAGTGCCAAGATCTATACCAATTTTTTTTGTAATGCCGAACATAGAAATGCCGAATCCTGCCTATGGTTGAAGTTGTAACATAAAAACACGATCAACAAGCGATGTGGCGTCTATATGATATTTCATATCTCCCCATGCTTTTTTCTCTTCGGCAGGTGAAGCAGCTACTATCTTTTTACCGAACAAGACATCCAAAGTCAATTGCGTTTTATCAGCCCCTGCTTGCTTTGGCCAATCTAATCTATAGGTACCTGATGATATGCGTGCTATGACATCTTGTGGTAATCGATATGTAAATGACATTTTTTTCGTATACCCAGGCTCAATCACCCAATAGGCGCCATACACCTTCTTTCCCAACTCATTCGACACATCGACATGCGCTGCTGTGCTCGTAACAAATTCACTTCCCTCTGGCACATATACACGGGTATACGATTGATAGCGCGTATATCGCCAATCAATTTTTTTATTTGTATTTGTATATTCCAAAGTCACCGTTGCCATTGGCGCAACATCATCCGCATGCGCATCAACAGTATATATAATTTTTTTATCCATGACCCCATCTGTTTTTAATGCACCAAGATTTGCATCTATAACCCATAAAAAATCTTGCTTTGTTTCTTTTGCACGCCCTGTCCAACCCTGTGTATCTAAAGCTTGCAACAAGCTCACATCTGATGCATATGCCTGTAATTGCTTTCTTTCAAATGCGTATTGCACTAAAGTCATTGCATCATTCCATTTCGCCGAAGGCAAATATTTTAATTTTTCTAAAATAGCTGATCCTAATTCTCCTAATACTTTTTTTCTATCAGTAATACTCGACCCTTTTTTCAAAAATCCTTGCTCAACTTCATACTGTATTTTGTCAAAAAAAGTTTCAGATGTATATACACCAGACGTTGTTGTTACAGGCCCTGTTAATTCTAAAATAGATTTAAAAAATGCGGGTGTAACTGCAATAACCGCGGTTGGAATTCCAACGTCTAATCCTGCCGTAGCAGCTTCACGCTTATACACATCCAAAATTTTCGCTGCAGACATAGGAAAATCTGGTGACCAATTTGTATCACGCAAAAACCATTGCGATACCCCTAGATGTTCCGTGATTGGCGCAGGCGGTATATCGGTCACTATTTTTTTTGATGGTGTATCTATTGAATACACATCATTAAAAATGATATCCTTCACATCCCCTCCATCCATTTCTATATTTCCCAAACTACCAATAAATCCTCCCGTCGGTCGAATTTCATCTGAATTTTGTAATACAATAAGTGTTCGCATTTTATTCGGACTACCCATAAAAGGAAGGCCCACTTCTATTAAAGGAATCGATGTATCTAATGCAGTTTTCATTGCAGGCAATCCATCTGCAAGTGGTTTCATAACTTTCAAAATAGGCGAAATAAGTTGATCTTGTGGCACACGTGCCCATAATGTCATAGCTAATTCCGCTTTATCTCGAGCGACGCGCAAAATAGGAAGCGCATGAGATAATCGACTCAATACATCGCGCTTTTCTTCTGGACGTAAATCCGCGTATGATCTTTTTGGTTCTATGGATGGATCAATTTCCGCATATGCATTTGCATGAAATGCTTGATGAATCGCATCAGAGGCATACAATACATCTCGCAAAGCATCTAATGCTTCTAATCCTGCCGTAGTCGCATCTTCGAGTCCGCGAATTTGTATACCGATACCAGGCATATCACGCCAAAAACCTACACCATCCAACTGTTCACGCGCTTGCGTTACTTGTGCACGCGCATATGTAATACGAATAACCGCATTTTCAAAATCATTCACGTTCGCGAATATACGCGCATCCGCGATCGCCTGCTCGGCGCTACGACTCAACTGATACGCTTTCGTTACCGCTATAATCGGCAGGATAGAAATACCTATCAAAAAAATAATCAAAAGTATGCATCCAATACAACCGAATTTTTTTATATGTTGATTCATGGGAATAGTGTAGCACTCTTCCTATACTTCCAAAAATATTTTACTGCACTTTTAATATGCTCTCGACTCACGCGATTCGTCAGAATTTGCCAAAATCGCTTCACATCACTTTCGCGTTGATGATAATGTACAAAACAAGCAACAGGCACATAAAAAACTTTCCATCCTTTTTCCCAAGCGCGTCTGCACAAATCCGTATCTTCAAAATACATAAAAAATTGTTCATCAAAAAATCCAATATCTTTTAATGCGGTGGCTCGTATCAAAATCGCTGCACCGAATAATACGTGAACAGGTTGCGCAATCGTCGCGTCCACATCCTGCATAAAATAAAATTCAATTGCTTTTTTTCCTTGCGTCGTTTTTCCAAATATAGTTCGTCTATATAGAGGTATACATATGGTTGGAAATCTCGTAAATGTTCTTTGTAAGGTTCGATTTGGATTTAATAATTGCGGTCCGCACAATCCAATATCTCTATGTGCATCAGCATACGCAATTAGTTTTTCCATTTCTCCTGGAAAAACTGTGAGATCTGGATTCATCAGCATGATATATTCCCCTTGTGCACGTGCGAAGGCAATATTATTTCCAGCGCCAAATCCTACATTTCCTGGCGCGTCTATATAGGTGACCCACGGAAAACATTCTTCAACCATAGCGCGCGTACCATCACTCGAATCATTATTCACTAAAATATATTCATACGAAAATGAAAAATTTGCTTTTTGCACCCCTAATAATAACATGCGAATTAATTCAGGTGTTCGGTAACAAACGGTGACAAAGGTTACTTTCATATAAACCATTTTCTTATTTCTTTACGAAAAACAATTGTTTTTTTTGAAATCACATATCTTTTTTTATACATACGCACCGCACCACCCAAAGCTTGATACACACCTACGCACGATGACCAAGAAATACAGGCTGAAAAAAATAATCCTACCTCATACGGGACAACCCAAAATATATCTCGCAATCGATTCATGATTTCATCATTTTTCCATACCAACCAAAATTGATTTCTGGTCGAAAACCTATTCACATGCGCTGGTTTTTTGTATCGCGCAACTACTATCTGTAGAATATTCGCCTGTGGCGCAGAAGGCGTCCCGCGATGATGCCACGCAATTGCATTCGGATTACATTGTGCACGCATCCCAAATTTTTTCATACGCCAAGCCAAATCTACGTCTTCTTTATATGCAAAAAAATCTGGATCAAAATACTCTGGTCCATATCCAATATCAATCGCTGCAGCTACCAAAGCGGACGCACGAAATAAAACGCATGCCCCAGACAATCCAAATACATCTCGCGCATGATAATATTGATTATCATTTTTTTCTCCCGCACCTCTATCATATGCTTGCCGTTTTTTTGACATGACTAATCCTGCTGAATCAATAATCTGCGTTCGTTCAACCTCTCTCTCTCCTTCAGTATCACGCGATACAATGGCGCGTAATAGTGTTGGACCAATTGCCGCAAGTTGCATATCACTTTCCATAGTAGCAACCAATTGCTGTATACACGTAATATCTAATTCAATATCAGGATTTACAACAAAAATATATTTTCGCGCATAGTCAGTAGGATTCCAATGTTGCAATGCCATGGATATTGCCTGATTGTGTGCACGCGCAAAACCAAGATTTCGTATATTTCGCAATATACATGTGTCTGGTTGCTTCTCCACTATCCACTCTCGCGTACCATCATGACTTGCATTGTCAACAACAATAGATGAAAAATCTTTGTACGTTTGTACTTCCATAGATGCAAATAAAGCTGGAAGAAACTTTTTGCTATTCCATGTAACAAGATGAAGAGAAACTTGCTTAGGTGAAAACATATTAATGTGATTTTCGTTTTGGACTTACATTAAATCTCAAATTTTTTCCAAGCATCAACCGTGTTTGTGCATCAATAGCGGGAAAAGCGCCGAAAACCATAAAGGTTATTGGTAACAACAACCATTGCAAAACCGTAACGATAATAGCATGACGACGTGGAATATGCGCAGGCCTTGGAGGTAATAACGTAAAGGCTAATCCTGCCGAAATAAATGCACCAAACATGGCAAATCGCATCAGCCACTCCAATGTAAAAGGAGTATTTTGAAATACGGTTGTTGAACGAAAATTTTCACTTGCCACCCAAAATGGCAATCGACCCATAATAAAAATAAGCATTGGCGCCGTTGCCCACGTATACATACCTTCTAATTGTTTAAACAAAAAAATACATTTTATTTTACGGGGCATTAATGGATCAGCCCAAAACGACTTCACCATAAATGGAAAATTTTCAACACCCCAAGCCCAGCGTCGCAATTGTTTATATAAAGCCACTAATGCATGCCAATAATTTCCCGTCATAACGGTATCCATAGAAACGGGTAAATATATTGGTGCTACATGATAATCCCCATGATATCGAATCAAACCTTGTAAAAAAATTCTAGAATCTTCACTTACAATATCTTTTTGCCAAAAACCAACATCAAGCAACATACGTAAACTCATAGAATGTGATGAAAATGTCATCATACCTTCAGGACGTGATAGCTCGGTCATAAGCCAAAATGTCGTACCAAACATAGCGACGCGCACAGCTGCTGGACTTTCCCACAAATTATTATTATACAGTGGAATGGGTTGATACGAATGACGATTTGGATGAGGAGTCGTAAGATATGTATGCGTCAATGCAGAAAAGTATTCTTGATGTATCAAGGTATCTACATCAAAAGATGATACAATAATTTTATCTACATCTAAACCCATGCGCTTGATTTCAGATGCAATAATTTTTCCTGACCAATTCAAGTTCGATCCCTTACCAGGAATTTCATTTTCAAGATTTGCAGGATGCAAAGTCGTAAAAAATGCCATGAATTTTTTTTCAAATTCTGGTTTCAATATGGAAATATTTTTTTGAAAATGTTCTGCATCTCGTTCTTCACCAGCCAATACAATCAATAATCTCTCGGCAGGATACGAGCCAGTCGCAAGCCTCTGGAGTGTATCTCGTATAACCCCATATTCTTCTTTATAGGTTGGTAAAAAAACAAGATGATACACAGCATCAGCACCCACATCCTGCCCTACAAGATATTGCCAATCCGTTTTTAATGCTTTTCGATACCGCACCCATGATATTATAAGAAATGGCATGAAATACATCACGCGAAATAACCAATACAAATCAAAAACAATTATAAAATAAATAACCCAAATTGGTTGCACAAAAGAAAGTACAACAGATAATACTAACGTCATCCACACAAGTCCGCCTGGAAGAATTCCTAATAACCGTAATGTAAATGTTTCTGACATCATGTTTTTTTTAAAGTTATATTTGGCTCGGATATATATTCTGGAAGAACCATACCTGCCGAAGCACCATTCAGTGGAACTCGCAATATCCGCGCCAATACATTCGCTATTAAAACACCCGTACGTATAGCCGTAAAAGATCCGGGCCCCTTCACGACTATAATCCCATCAATTTTTTTTACTTTTTTTAATTCTTTCATTACTTCCATTAAAATTGCATGCGACCTTTTTACAATAATCCGCACATGCGGCACATCATCCCGCAGCAAACCGACTCTAAACTCTGCAGGCAAAACTGATTCGATAAAAAGATATGTCATACCCTATCTATGTTCTTCCAATGTATTCACGACAACTGTTTTAGGTGTATCCATAATAGCTTGCACAAATCTATCACCCATATCTCGACGATATTGAAATTCTGTTGGCGGCATTTGCGTATATCGAATATCGATACCCAAAGCCTTTTCAACCTTCGCAATCACTTCACGCAATGCCTCCTTCTCCACATATCCCACAATAAACATATCAACAGGATGCGACCGATTCCCACTGAGAACACCCATAAAAGCTAAATATCGAATTTCTCCTAACTTTAAAATCTGTTCAGGCAACTTACATTCTGTCATAATATACGCTTTTGTAAACAAGGCTTGTATTTCATTCACAAGTGGACATTGCGTATTTACCAAATAAT
>JAHFIO010000105.1:0-1657 GCA_023246325.1 Candidatus Uhrbacteria bacterium
AGGATATGGTGGGAGTATATCTTGCAACGACAGATATTGGTTTTCGCGATATACTTGAGGGGTTGGTTGAGAAATCTATTTGTGGTGAGCAGTTGCCTGCAGAATTAGATGCTTTTGTTAATATCATATTAGATGAAAAAAATATTTCGATAGGTATAAAAAAAGTATGATAGGCTCATTGCGAGGAAAAATACTTGAGGTGAATATAGCCTCGCTTTTGGTTGAAGTTGGTGGTATTGGATATGTGGTGAAAGTTGCTACACCTGTGATTGCATCCTGCCGAAAAGGAGAGGATGTTTTTTTGTATGTACATGATCATGTGCGTGAAGATGCGCACGATTTATTTGGATTTTTGTCATGTGATGCATTACGTATGTTTGATCGATTGTTGAGTGTGAATGGCGTTGGGCCGAAAGTGGCATTGACCGTGATGTCGGCAGGAAGCGTAGATATGGTGAAACGTGCGATTATGAAAGGGGATTTAGCATTGCTTACATCCGTGCCCGGAGTTGGTAAAAAGACCGCACAAAAAATTATTTTAGAAATGAAGGGGATTATAGTTGAGGAAGGTGATATGCAGGATGGAGATTCGGAGGTTGTAGAAGCATTAATATCTTTGGGATATGGCGCATCGCAGGCTCGTGACGTGGTAAAGGGTTTGTCGCGTGATGTGGTGGATGTATCGGCGCGCGTGCGTGCAGCATTAAAACGATTATCGAAATGAAATGCGTAGAAATATTTGATCGTGATGCGTGGGAAGCTTTTGTTTCCACACAGCCTTTTGCGCAATTTACACAGTCTTGGATATGGGGGGAGTTTCAAGCATCACTTGGTAAAAAAGTGAGAAGGTTTGCGATGAGTGATGAGGCGCTTGCTCCCGGTTCTCGTTGGCTTGCGGTTGTTCAAATACAATTTCATGCTCGTCGATTTGGTTTTGGGTATTGGGTCGCTCCACGTGGGCCAATTTTTTCTTCGAGTCTCCCTATTCAAAAACGGCAGGATGTGATGTTTTTTTTATGTGAAGAATTATTGAAAATGAATGAGTTACGAAAGAAAAGTTTATTTTGGCGATTTGAACCATTTGTTGAATTAGAAAAACCAGAAGGGGTATTACCACTTTCATTTTATAGAAATGATTCTATGAACCCGTCTTCAACCTATGTCATTGCTTTAGGATTAGGGGCATGTACTCCCAATTCTTTATTGGAACGAATGCACGAAAAAACAAGATATAATATTCATATTGCAGAAAAACATGGGGTTATGGTACGTATGAGCACGCATCCTGCCGATATGGAAATCTTTTTGAGATTATTGAATGAAACGGCTAAACGCGATGGGTTTTTACAGCACTCCGAATTATATTTACGAAAAACTTTTGAATTTTTATCTGGAGTTGGGATGGCGAGATTACGATTTGCAGAAAAAAATGGAGTAGTTTTATGCGCAAATATGGAAATTTTGTATGGTGATACTGTGACATATTTGTATGGCGCGTCGTCTTCGTTAGATAGAAAAAGCATGGCGCCGTATGCGATTCAGTGGTCTGCGATATGTGATGCACGTTCGGAGGGATATGCACGATATGATATGTGGGGAGCGAATCCTCCTACACAAGGAATGTATTATTATAAAAAATCTTGGGAAGGTATAACTC
>JAHFIO010000105.1:1690-3038 GCA_023246325.1 Candidatus Uhrbacteria bacterium
ATATCGATTGGCATATATGTCGAAATTTTTTCGAGGGTGATTGGGGTCAGGCACCAAACTGTGGACAAGTTTTAAAAACTTATCCACAGTTTGGTGCCTGACCCCAATAAAAAAAAGTACTAGGTACTTTTATGTATTGTTTTTTTTCCATACAGCATAGTGTGTAGCGAGAATCGTAGGAAGAACAAAAAACGGACGACATATAGCCATGGATCCAATACCGATGCCATCGCATCCTGCCGAAATCATTTCGGTTGCATGCCATGGTGTGCGTATTCCATTTTCCGCGATGATTATTTTTGTGACACCGAGTGCGCGTGCATTTTGAATCCATTTTTTTACAATGGCGCGTACTTCAGGTCCAGAATATCCTCCTCCACCAAATTTCCAAAGTGGGGATTTGGGTTGTTTAAATATTTTTGTTGCATCGATACCAAGTTTGGCGAGATCATTCCAATGAATGGTATTGGACATCACCCAACCGTCAAGACGCGGATGAGAATTTAATTTCGCGGCAAGTGCTGGCGTGAGAAATGGATGTATCTTGAAAAGAATTGGAACCGTGTTTAGGAGTGGAATCCGTTGAATGATTTCTAGAATTTCTTCAATTTCTTTTTGTATACTTCCCATATGCTGACCCGTATTTGGGCAGGATACGTTTACCTGTAATCCAATAGGTACTTTGAATTCTGATTGTGCATATGCTAATTCTTCAAAAAATAATTCAGCATCTTGCAAGCGTTCGTGTATAGTGCCGCCCATCGCCATGAAAGAAAGGAAAAAAGGTTTGGTACGTTTTTGCCATTTCCCCGTATCAAGTAATACATCAAAACCAGGTCCACTTAATCCAACAGCATTCAGGATGCGTCCACGATATGCTTGCCGTAGATAGATACATTCTGGAAAATATTTTTTTGGTCTATATCCATCTTTTTTGAGAGGCATATGACCACGTCTTTCTAAGCGCGTTGTGGTTTTAGCAACAAAGGTTGTCCACCACCACACAAGACCGAAAAAAAAGAATAATCTTTGATACCAATATTCGGTTCCACACCCGAAAAAACCACGTGCGCCCGAGGCATTGAAAATGATGGGGAATTTGATTCCGCGAATGGTGAGTGTTTGTTTCACGTATATGCCTTTTGTGAATGTGCTATGAAACTATATATGTTTTAGTTTTTTTCTGCAATGTTTTGGGAGCGTTTACACATTGCGAGATGACGTAGCAGTTCTTTTATATGTACATTGTGTTCATCAACCATTTTCGTATCAAAGTGTATGAAGCATTCGTGTATTTTTTCCAAATTTTCTTTTGATAATTTTGTCATATCTACATGAAACATACTAA
>JAHFIO010000106.1 GCA_023246325.1 Candidatus Uhrbacteria bacterium
ATGGCAATTGCGATGAAACCAATTGGAGTGGACGGTTACCCGTGCGTGTTCGACGTGCATCGCAATTCCACAGGTCCATGGCTCGACGACTATTGGGCGTATCCGACGGACAAGTGGCGTCCCAACGATTCGTTTGTATTCCGCGCTCGCAAGTAATTCTTTTATACCCTTAAACCCTTAAACACTTTTCCGTTCTCTTTTTCCGATTCTTTTCCGTACTTTATTCACTTATACACTTTCTTTTCCCGACGAAGTCGGGAAGAATTTTTTTTTCAGTTTTCTCGTATTACCATGAGATAACATTTTCTTACAAAAGAAGAAAATAAATGGTATACTTATATATATGAAAAATATGTTTAAAATATTCCTATGTATTTCAGCGCTTACTTTTTTTGGGGCGGGATGTGGCAATGGATCAAGTTCTGTCGCGAGTATGGCTGGGTTGTCATCCTGCAGTAATGCGTATTATCCTTTAAACAAAGGCGCAAAAATTTCGTATCTATCGCGCATAGGTGAAAAAACATCAAATATAGATGTGGAAGTGACTGATATTGGCTCTGATTATGCAATGCTCACCTATCATCTTGGGCCAACACTTACCATGGATCAAAAAGTAACATGTACAAAGGATGGACTTGTAATAAAGGCGTATTTTAATCCAAGCATGAAAGATCAATCTAAAGTAAAAACCATTAGTTCATCCGGACAATTTTTGCCAAAGGATATACATGTTGGCAGTGAGTGGTCGGATGCATATCAGGCAGAAATGACAAATGATTCTTTTGAAGCGCAAAAATTAGGAATGTCGAAAACGTATATGGATACGACATCAAAAAATACTGTTATAGGTGAAGAATCCGTGATAGTGCCCGCAGGAACATTTACTGCATTGAAGGTTAAATCTGTGAATACAGTTGCAGTAAAATTGAAAGCGAATTCACCTGGTATGCCTGGGGAAATTACAACGTACAATTATTTTGTTAAAGGAAAAGGGCTTGTGAAAACCATAACAACGCAAGGTGGAATAACTATTGGTATGGAGGCTACAAGTATTAGTACACCTTAATATTTTAAAATTGAATACCGGGGAAAACTTGTACAGGTTGTCGTGCGTGTAATGATGATAATCTTTGAGCGCATACCTGTTCAGGTATGCCAAAAGTTTTACCAAGCGCAATAATAGCATTGGGCGATGATTCAGCGCTTGGTTTTATTTTTGCAAGTGCACGAATTGCTTGAAGACCAAAAACCGAATGAAGTTGTTTGAGAATAGTGTAATCTCCCGTATAGTATGCGCGATAAAAATCTAGTTTTAGTTGTTCTGGAGATTTGCCAATACGCTCCGCCATTTTTTCTATAATAAGACCAAGTATAACCATGCCTTTTGAATAGGGCAATGATGTATATGGCCATATATATTTTCCTTGTTGTGCATGTAGATATCGCAATGTTTCTACATGGATAGCCTCGGTGAGTATTTCATTAAAATATTCAAATACACCCCTACCTGCACGTTCGCCCATATTTTGAAATCCATTTAATTTTGATTCTGGGAATGAGGTATACCCCGGGCCATTGATATGTACGGTTTGACGAGAAATGGCATGTGTTAATTCATGGTTGAGAGTATTCAGCTCTTGGTTTTTTCCCGTTTCATGGCTTTTGTCTTCTACTAAAATAGTATGATCAACTGGCATTTGTAAGCCATGAATTTCTATTCCCTCAGAAAATTGCTGTTCTATTTTTCTCCATTCGGCAGGATGAAAAAATTTTATTTTTCTCTCCATTCCGAGGTGTTGAATTTTTGCGCGTGCATCTATGCCGAGCACGGACCACATCCATTGTTGTTGATTGTCTATGAGTGTACGAATTTGTTCTTGCCTTTCCGGTGTCATCCAATTGGGAATGCCTGCAATTTCAATTTGCACAGTTCGTAGATGTGCTGCTATTTGCATTTTTTCTAATTCTGTTCTTGCTATTCCACGAGATGTTCGTTTTCCTTTTCCTGTGTTTAGAATTGGAAGTTGTTTTAATGGATTTTCTTGTACCATATATATGATGGTAGCATTTTGGGGTCAGGCACCAAACTGTGGATAAGTTTTTAATAAACTTATCCACAGTTTGGTGCCTGACCCCAAAGCTGGCGGGTGCGAAGGGATTCGAACCCTCGATCTTCTCCGTGACAGGGAGACGTGTTAACCGGGCTACACCACACACCCATATATCTATATGTTGCAACACGTTATCATAAAATAAAAAAATCGTCCAGATATATAGTTTACATAACAAAAAAAGGAAGCTGCTACCAAAAAGGAAGCAGCTTCCTTTTTGGTAGCTGCTTCCTTTTTTAAAAAACCATATAAAAAAAATCGTCTAGAAGCCCTAGACGATTACATATTAATACCCAGACAGACGCCATTCGCCACGCTCAAAGCGCCAATCAAGTTCCATATGCCCTTCGCGCATTTGCACATCAACGCGAATATCTTCACCACTTAATACATCATCATTCGGATTGATATGTTCGCACGCTTCATTCGGTTGAATGCCGCCGAATTCCACGAATGTATCTTGCAGCGAAAGGTAAATGGCAAGCTGGATTGCCTCCAAAGGATCTTCATCCATAGCATTTTTCAATGCATCAGCAAGTTTGCCATCAGAAATTTCTTCGAATGCATGCAACCCTTTTTCCGTTACAAGCGCATATGAAATACTGGGAATCACCGTGCCAAGATTTGTATTCTTGGCTGACATTTCACTCACAAATTTGCGGCAGGATGTGCGTAATTGCGACGTCATCCATTTCGCATCCTGCCGATTGGCAAGGATGTCGTCTGCATGTGACAAAGCAGATGCAACATGTACCGAAGGTACGGATAGAAAGAAACTATTACGTCGACGCAGCATCAAGGTATTAACACCAAGAACGCGTGAATCAGCAGAGAGCAGTGGACCACCACTTGATCCTGGGTCAATAGGTGCATTGTGCTGAATCCAGCATTGA
>JAHFIO010000107.1 GCA_023246325.1 Candidatus Uhrbacteria bacterium
GTCCTTGGATTCTGTAATTGGAATAAGTTGCCAATCAAGATGTAAAAAAGTTTGTACACCTTGAGACGCACCTAAACCCGCCGCTCTTGCTACTGTTGTAGCACCGGTTTTTCCACGCGAATAAAGACCTTTAAAAAATCCTTCATCAATTGAACAGGACCAAAGACCTCGAGGCTCTTTGCAATTAGACATTTCAAAAAGCAGATCTTGTTTTTCTGTAACATTGAAATTGAGAGAAATAAGATCGGTAAGTGCGGTTGGTACAGCGTCAGCGCGTCCAGTTTTAGCTGTTGTCATTTCGTCAGATCCAATCACCTGTGGTTCTTCGCCAGTTGGTGTATTGAACTTTGGTTGAGCACCATATGTTTGACCAGCTACTTCTGGTGGAATTTTTAAATCTAAAGGCTCATATGCTTGTTCTGCAGATGGATCAAAATATTCCATTAATGCTTTTAAGCCATTTGTTGCGAGAGTATTTAAAAATGAAATTGCTGCTAATTGTGGAAGTTCTTCAAAACCAGCTTGAAGTGCCGCATTCATATATGCTGTATTTGCTGTTTGTGCATTTTCTTTTGCAGCTGCACTTGAACTTTCTTCATTAATTTTATTCTGAACAACTTCTGAAGGAACAACAATTGTTCCTGAAAGAACATTTTTAACTGCTTTAAACCCTTTACCCTCCTGTCTTTCTAAACGAGCTTTTTCCGCTGCAGCCATTTTTTGATCTAAACCTATAAAACCAGTTGTAACCGCAATGCTCATATCATTTCCACCCGGTTTTATCATATCTCGAAGAGAAATATTTGCTTCAGTTTCTGACAAAACATCTTTCAGTGAATCAAAATTTCTTGACACACCTTGCAAAGTACAGTTTGGACCAGGCAAATGTATTTTGCCAAGATTTAAACCAAGCATAAGTCGAAATGTAAGTTTTGGATGAAAATTACATAAACTAAATCCCGTCAGTTCCTGAACAAATTTTTCATCAAATGCTGATATTGTTTGGTCAAGTGCAGCTTGACCAGACTCTTTAATAAAATCACCAAAGTCACCTGTATAATACCCAGCTTTGTGACCAGCAAAACCAGCACTGATCCAATTAGCTGTATAGGAAGCTAAATTCGAAGTGAACTCTTGTGATGCATTCATGATTGCAAATACTGCGGCAAGATGTAGAGATTTTAGAATTTTGTCCCATATGGATTGCTGAAAATCAAAAGCATTGCATGGTGCTGTTACTAAATTACCGCTAGTTAATTGGGCTGTATTTCTATTCTCCCGATTAGTTGTTGGTCCTGGTGAAATTCCTGGAGATGTACCCAGTGAAATACCAATTTCTTTACCACTTGTAAGTGTAAGTGGAGTAGTATTCTCACAAGGAGGTGACACTGGTGGGGCTATACGATCAATTGCATATGCATTTTGAGCTAATAAATTTAATCCCAAGGTCACAAATACTACTATACAAGCAGCAAACACTACCAAACTCTTCGCAGATTTTTTATATATATCAGAAAAAAAACGTTTCATATATTTTACGGCGTCGCTGCATCCTGCCGCGTGGAGGAAGATTGTGCGGCAATTGCTTGATCAAAAAGTTCTAATAATTTTTCATCAGAAATTTTTGCAAGTGCGGCTGCATCAATTTTTCCTGTTAATGACTGTCGAATCATGGTTGGATTGCGTGCCATAGCTGGTACAGAACCATTTCCATCCCCCATAAGTTGGGTGCCAGATGCGCCATAATATTTACCTAGCTTTGCCATATCTTTAAAATATTGTGCATCAAATTGTGGGACATCATTTGCATCAGGCACATAACCTACCTGGCCTTTTTTCGGCGCAGAAAGTAATGCCTTCAAATCTAATTTTCCTGTTATATTTCCCCCTGATTGTGAACAATCAATATTTTTTCCTGTAAGGACTCGAATATTATCTGGAATACCGTCGCCACAAGAGTCATATAAATTTGGATTCGTATGCGTGTGATTTGTTTCTTCCCAATCGGAAATACCATCACCATCTGTATCACGACGTTGTTGCTGTTCCACAATCTGTTCATCTGTTAATCCAACAATTTTTTTCGCCGCATCAAATGAATTTTTATCTACAAGAAATGGTTCATACACATTATGACGGATGCGATACGCTGCTAAACCTAAAACTAATATTCCACATATGCAAAATATAACAACAGATGCCTGTTGTTTTGGCGAAAAGCCTTTCCATTTATCTAAAAAAATACGTAACATGTGAGAGGGTAACTCTTACGTGAATAGTATAGCACACTACTCATCAACTTCTATATTTACTTTTTTTCTCGCCTCACGTATTGGAATGCGAATTTCAAGAATACCATTTTTCAGAGTAGCTTTAGCATGATCAGAGGCTACATCGTATGGCAAAACAACAGATCTAGAGAAGGCGCCCCAATAACATTCTTTATAATACCAATTTTTATCATCGATTTCTTTATTATTTGAACGCTTCCCTCGAATTGTAAGAAGATCACCGTGTATTGAGACATCTATATCCTCAAGTTTTACACCTGCTACCGTGGAAATAACAACTAAATCATTTTTATCACGAAAAACATCTATAGAAAGTTGTCCTTCATGTATTGGCGATAGCCATTCAGGTTGTTGAGTATTCATATACGTATTATATCATAATTCATTTGTTGTCGTTGCATCTCCTGTAAGCTTTAAAACCCCTACCAAACAAACTGCTTGCCATGGACGATAATGACTATGAAATACCATCTTTTTATCATCACCATTTGGATATAAAACTGAATATGTAAATTCTGCATTCGCTCCCGCATGTGCAGTTTCCGTACATTTCTTTTTTCCTGGAGGCAATTCCAAAGTTTCTATCAATTTCATGGGAGGTGGCTCAACAATATCAGAAATTTTCGATGCTGACGTTGACGCTGACCGTCCATCCGAACTCCCCCAAAAATCAAAAATCACATC
>JAHFIO010000108.1 GCA_023246325.1 Candidatus Uhrbacteria bacterium
TGTGCCTGTTCTTCATTTAATCCAAGTAGGCGTTCCATGCGTTCAAGTAGCGGACGTCCTTCTATTTCTTCAAGGCCTCGTTCACGGCGAATTTCATCCTGTATTAATGCCTGTTTTATAAGGGCTAAATGGATTTCTTGAAGCTCTGATCGCGTTAATTGCACTCCTACAAATTCGGTCAGCATATGCAGGATATGGTAGCGTAAAATAGAGTTTTTGGGAATAGGGGGAAGTACAATCAGCGCATATATGAAATTATTTTTTTCTGTACCTCGGTGCTTTCTCCAGGTGTATAATCCTTTCCTTTCCAATGTACATATCCATCATCCGCAAATCGTGGAATTAGGTGAAAATGCATATGATGTATTACTTGGCCCGCCTCCTTACCATCATTAGATATAATATTCATAGCAGATGCGTTCACCGCTTTTAGCATTGGAAATGAAATTTTTTGAGCTGTGAGAATCACTTTTTGCAATATATCAGCAGATGTAGTTCGAAACGATTCCATATGTATTTTAGGAATCACCAATATATGTCCGCTATGAACAGGATGTATATCTAAAAATGCGAGTGTATCTGCATCTTCATACACGATATCTGCAGGAACAATTTTTGCTACGATTTTACAAAATAAACAATCATTCATATACAGAGAATGTACTATACAAAAAAATAAAAGACAAAATGACAAATGAAGCTATGAGTATTTCATCAGAGCTTGAACCATTCATTGATTTCGCCCACAGTATATATGTGACCGTTAATACCGCACAAATCAAAATAACACTTTGCAATATACGAAGTGCCGGTGGTACCTGCCTAGAATAAATCCCTGCATCAAAAAAAACCGTTACCATGCACAACAAAAAAACAATCAAAGAGCCATGCACTATATCTATAAAAGGTGTAGCAAAATTTGGAATGAGATATTCACCCACAATCAATACAACTAATAAAAAACCAAAAGCCAAAACTGTATTCACACAAAATAAATAAAAAATTCGTTTCAACATACTATAGTCTTCGCAGCGCATGAATAATTTCTCTCACGACTAAACGTAGCCAATCTACTCCATATACTGGAGTTCGTTCATACGACAAATGAATCGCACGTATATCAATTCCCGCTGCACGAGACACTATACCTGGCGCGGAAATAATAAATCGTATAACTGAAGTGTCCGGAGAAATTGTATATATCTGCTCCGTACGAAACCAACCACCATTCATGGCAATAGGTCGAATATAGGGCGTACGAATAAAATGAATATTTTCTTCCTCTAATCGTGTTTCATCGTTAAATCGTCGTGGTCGTGGTTCAAAAAATGCATCCTGTCGAAAAGAAAAAAATCCATCACCTATAAAACGCGTGTCGCCTCTTGGGACAAATAATTGTGCAGTTGGCTGTGCATCAATTCGTTTCATTTTATATCGTACGTGCACATCGCGAATATCCAAATTCGTTGTTCCAAAACGTATACGCTGCAAAGCACTTGGATGAAATGTCTCGACCACCAAATGATGTGAATTGGTATATGCGATTACAGGCGTACTTGAAGCTACATATCCTGACGTATCAGCTAAAACAAAGCGCGGCCCAATCACCATATGTATTGCATTTGTTTCAATACGTCGAATAAATACATCATCTTTTGCGATAAAAGAAATATGATATACGCCCGGTCCCGCATCAGACACATCAATAGCATGTTCAAATACTTTATCCATACGCATAGTTTTTCCACCATCATTTACAAATGAATCCGTACGAATTTCTTCATCACCTTTTAATATTCGAAATACAATAATATTTGTTCCAGTTGCGCGATTCACATCCTGCAAACTAAAACGGAAATGCAATTGTCCATTCACAGGCACAGCATAAAAATCATGTGATCCGCGCAATGAAATATCATACATGGTGGATGTTGTACTTGTCACAGCACTCATATCCGACAAGGCAGGATAGGTTGACGATGCATACCAAACTGCTTCTGATGTCCCAGAAGAATGTGCATACCCATCTGTGACCGGTTTCCACATTGGTGATTGTAATTCTGAGGCAAAAAGCGGATGTAGCTCTATATCAGATCCATCTTCAGAATGCACTAAACCGAATTCTATAAGTGGTTGATGCACGGGTCGAAATTCTAATGCAACGCGTACACGTTCAAATAATCCAGGTACATGTGCAGTAAAATAAACAGGATCGCCTGTCACGCTCTGCCCCGTCCAACCATCTTGTTGCAAACCAGCTTTTGTAGCGCGATTCCCTGGAAGGATAGTTTGTACCCAAGCGGATGTACCATCGAAGTACGCATCAGTAACAAAAGTTGCAGCAGGATAGCGAACTTGAATAAACCAAATCAATATTGATATAGCAAGTATCCAGGGAATGACACAAAAAATTATGGTGAGAATTCGATATGCCATATTGTATTATTTCCTGATTGAAAAATAGGTGTGAGTGGTAAAGTGATATTCGGTGAACCAAAATAATATATATCAAAACCTTTTTGCTGTGCTTTTTTAATTTGTTGTACGTCTGGTACGGGTGATGCTACCTTAAATAGTGGAAAAAATATTTTATCTGAACGATCTGTTACTATAAGCGCATTTTTTGGCAAAATATTCTGTGCCCGTATAAGCGTAGATTGATTTTCTTTTAGATGTTGCATATTTGCAAAAATACCTTCATCGCTTTGTATAAGTGCATAATATGCACCATATGCGGAAAGAAAAAAGATACATAATCCTAATACTGATTTTACACGAATCTTTTCATACGCATATCCTGCCGAGAGTGCAATAAAAGGTAGGAGTGGCAATGTATAGCGTAAAAAAGAATTACCAAGAGAAATAATATTAACCCCGACATGATCTTGATATATAGATTGGCCGTACATAAGCAGCAGGATAGCGCATGTA
>JAHFIO010000020.1 GCA_023246325.1 Candidatus Uhrbacteria bacterium
ATTGCATCCAACATAAATTGCACACCTTTATTTTTCAATGCAGATCCGCATAAAATAGGAAATAAATCTAAATGAATAACTGCCTTACGCAATGCTGCGCGAATTTCATCAACGGATAATTCTTCACCAGACAAATGTTTATTCATGAAAACTTCATCCGTTTCAGATAAAGCATCTAATAATTCCGCGCGGAATTTTTTTGCCAACTCCATATGTTCGGCAGGAATTTCAGACTCTTCAATTTGTTGCCCCATTTCATCCAAATACATTTCTGCCTTCATGGTGATCAAATCAATAATACCCTTAAAATTTGCTTCGGAACCAATAGGTAACTGAATTGGATATGCATTTTTATTCAAACGATTGCGAATACTCGCAATATCTTTCATAAAATCTGCACCCATGCGATCTAATTTATTTACAAAACAAATACGAGGCACGTGATATTTATCTGCTTGGCGCCAAACAGTTTCTGATTGCGGTTCAACTCCTGCCACACCATCAAAAACCGTGACAGCACCATCCAATACACGTAATGAACGCTGAACTTCGATAGTAAAATCAATATGTCCTGGTGTATCAATCAAATTTAATCGCGTCCCTTTCCAAAAAGCAGTTGTTGCAGCAGCCGTAATTGTAATACCACGTTCACGTTCTTGCTCCATCCAATCCATGGTTGCTTCACCTTCATGCACTTCACCTATTTTATGTTTGCGTCCTGTATAAAAAAGCACGCGTTCAGACACGGTTGTTTTTCCCGCATCAATATGCGCGATAATTCCAAAGTTACGTGTATTGGGAAGTGTATATTCACGGGGCATATACAAAGAACTTTATCTTGCAAAATGAGCAAAAGCGCGATTAGCCTCTGCCATGCGCTGCACATCTTGTTTTTTCTTAACAGCATCACCTTGATTTTCAGCTGCAGCTAAAATTTCTGCAGACAATTTTTCTGCCATTGGTTTTCCTTTTTTAGAGCGTGCCGCTGTTAACAACCATCGAAATGCTAATTGTTGACGACGTTCCGCGCGAACTTGCACAGGAATTTGATAATTTGCACCACCAACGCGCTTGGAACGAACTTCAAGTAATGGCGCAACATTTTTCATCGCTTCGCCAAAAACATCAATCGCTGGTTTTTTTGCTTTCGCTTCAATTAAATCAAACGCAGTATATACAACACGTTGCGCGATAGATTTTTTTCCTTTTTCCATGACACAATTTATCAATTTCGCTACAACAGGAGAATGATATTTTGGATCCGGCAGGATGTGACGTTTTGGGGCTTGTTTTCCTCGCATATATTTTATTTCTTAACTGCTTTAGGACGTTTATTACCGTAAATTGATCTACCCTTACGACGCGTTGACACACCCTGTGTATCATAGACTCCACGAACAATGTGATACCGAACACCAGGAAGATCTTTCACGCGACCGCCACGAATCATAACAATGCTGTGTTCTTGAAGATTATGTCCTTCACCTGGAATATAGGCCGACACTTCCATACCATTCGATAAGCGAACACGTGCGATTTTACGCAAAGCCGAGTTTGGTTTTTTTGGCGTCATGGTCGTAACCTTTGTACATACGCCACGTTTAAATGGCGAGCCGCGACGTAATTCTGTGCGTTTACGATGCAAAGAATCAGTCATGAATTGCATGGCTGGGCTTTTGGACTTCACCGTTTGTTTACGACGGCCACTTTTGATGAGTTGGTTTATTGTAGGCATGTTGTTTGTATGTGCGAGGATTTAACAGCATTTGCAGAAAAACGTCAAGTACTCGGCAGGATTTGATAAAATATAAAAAAAACCGCTACTTACTATAGCGGCTCAAGCGCTCTTTTTTTTCCAACCCTTCCGCATATCCCGCCTCATAACCTTTTATAAAAGCTCGTTGCAATACAGCTTCGAGTCCATCATCGCATGTAGATACATACCATTTTTTTGGTACATTGTTCATTGCAGATTCAAAACCTTTTTTGAAGCCTTCGTCGTATCTAACTTTCAACATTTTTTCATTCTCCTGTGGCCATTTCTAAAAGTTTCATGAGCCTTGGTATTCTGAATCTCCTTCTTTGCCCCCTACAAAACCCATGTGTATATCCCATTTTAAATTCATTTGATTCATCGCACATACCACTAAAATTTTTTGGAATGAACAAATTTTTTTCCGCACCTCTCAATCCATCTTCATATCCTGTTTCATATCCACATTTCCACGGAAATGATTCATGCATGTACCTACCTCCAAACGAATATACACTTTAGTAAAACAAAATGTCAACTATATCCTGCATAAAAAAATCCTGCCATGACAGGCAGGATACGAACTAGTTTTTATTTCAACATATTCATCGCTTGGTGATCATTTGCTGATTTAACGTATGCGCAATATGCGCAATCTTTAGACGGCATCGGCAAATACGTTTCCAATAAACACGTGTGCGCATTTTGAATAGCGCCATCAACCCACGAATCATCTGCGACATATTTCACAATATGCGGCTCAAAATGCAATGTCCAATTAAAATCTTTTCGTTGTGAATCTCCATTCACCAAAAGAAAATAACCAACTTGCGAAACTTCGAATTCCACATCCTGCTTTTTGAGAAGCCAAACATAGATGTCGAGTTGGCGTTTGTAGCGCGCCCACCAATCGTCTTCAATGGCGTGAACAGGTGACATGGAACTTGTTGCCTTATAATCAACAACGCACAACTTTTTCTGTTGTACAGGGCCAAGTTCAACGAGCCAAATATCATCAGGCGAACCCATGATATCCAAATTCGTTCCTGGATATAGGTAGCGCATACCTTTTCCAGTGGTTGTGAGTCGCCAATCACTTAGCTGTTCATGTGTATATGGCACACCATCGATTCCACATTTTTTCATAATCGGATGCTGATATTGCTTTTTTCGATATGTATCGAATTCAGTTTTCAGCAAACGATCCACTGCATTGTTCAGTGTAAATGGAAATGAGGGAGGCTGTCTCAGCCCTTCTCGACAATCCAAATAAAAACAACGTGGGCAGGATAAAAAGTTATCCAATCGAGATCGACTCAATTGAAATGGCTTTTCGGAATTTGGCGTATACAGGATGCGTGCACTCATTTTGAACTCTCTTTCTCTGTAGACATTTTTGCATCAGACATTTGTTCGGCCAAATCATCCGGAAGAACACATCCTGCAGATTTCTTGTCCGTACGACGGCGCACGAAACGCGGATTACATAGCGCGCACTGTACGCGACCTCGCGAAAGCTTTCTCGGAGGGAATCTTCGCTCGAATTCAACTTGCACGACGCAAGGATATTTTTTGTCATTGGCAAAAAATTCGCGATCTGTATCGCTAAAACCAATACCAACTTCACCGCAAGGAATATTTTTTCCTGTAGCAGAATGCTGTTGTGCGAGCAAAATTTTTCCCATACGATCTTCATGGCGCTTACCGGGCGTACCTTTCACCCATCCTGTCGCAATGAAATCATCTTCGTATGATGGCTTTCGTTTCCAACAACCATCAGGACGAGGCGGACGATCCTTATTTCCATCAAGTCGATATGTAGTGGGCTTCGTTTTATCATAGACCACCAAACCTTCCCATCCATTTTTAATTGCCTCAGCCTGCGCTTGTTGAAACGTGCCGATAACATATTCAATGGGTTTAACATATGTGAGATTTTGAAAAAGAGATGAAAGCATTTTCAATCTATGCTCATTCAACACAATCGAAACATCTTTTCCACCATATACAAGCACATTGAATATAAGAAGTTTTGCATACCCATATAGGTGCTGATATTCAGCAGAATGACGAATATCAGATGCCGCTAATCGCGACACATGCTCTCGCCAATCTCGATTATTTTTTTCAGCATAAAGCTCGGCAGAAAAAACACAAGATGGAATCAAATATTTTAGTGACTGTAGTTCTGCAATGATATGCGGAAAATTTTCCGTAATATCGCGAGTCTCACCACGTGTATACAATTTGATACGATTTGATTTCTGACCCGTAATAACCACCGTCACACAATGTCCATCACGCTTACGCGTATATAGAGCATTTCCCGCTTTTTCAAGTGCGAAGATTTTTTCATCTTCAACGCTGTTTTTCGGCTTTGGCAGAACAAGACGTGTATCGAGCGGATCCAAAGAAAACGGAAGCTTTGAACTTTTTGTGCGAGCCATCTATAACCTCACGAAGTTGAATTGTGAAAGAACGTGTAAAGACTTTTGCAGAAATATATAAAAAAGTCAATACTGATTGGGGTCAGGCACCAAACTGTGGATAAGTTTTTTTTAGAAAACTTATCCACAGTTTGGTGCCTGACCCCAATAAAAAAAATCGGAAAGATTATTCCTTCCGATGTTGAGCTTCAAACTCTTCTAGTTTTTCCACTTCGTATGCGATGGGTTCATTTTCAACTTCCACACGAATTCTAGAAAATTTTTCCGTAAGAAGTTCGCATCGCTTCTTCAATTTTGGATCTGTACTTTTATCACGAAGCTTTTGCAAATCTGCCAATGTTTGATCATAAATACTCATAACAGACTTTTTTGGACGACGAAGTTTCTCTCGCAAAACAGTATATCCTGCCGAAATATTTCCGACACATACTTGGATGAGAAGCCATCCAGGCAGGATGGTAGCGAATAAAGCCCAAGTCAACACATTCCCAGGCATTTTTCGTTTTGCTTTTTTTGAACGCCAAGAATGAAATATCAGTCCACCAAAAAACGTATATATCGCACCAAACGTAATATACGGAATTGGTTTGTGCGTCTGTTCAATGGGAGCAGATGGAGAAGGAATCATAATGCCTAATTCTGCAGAACGCAGATGCTCAGGCAATACCTCCAAATTATTTGGAAGATACGCAATCCCATGATTACGAAGATTATAATAGAGAGACGCATCATTCAACACATTGAATGGCGTTTTGGCTATACAAATATCGTGACCACACTCTGAATATACCTCTACATTCTTCCTATTCCGAGTATACTTATACGCACCACTCCTATCCAAAAAAGGAGTAAGCTCCGTTCTGTTTATTGCACTTCGAAGATCATCAAGAAGATGTACGGTATCTTCTAAAGAACCTGCATTACCTTGAGACACAAGGATAGCGGCATCACGAACTGCTTTATTTTGAATAGTATCAGCCGTGCGAACACCTGCTATCACTTCATCCACCTGCCGAATAGTATAGGTGGGATGATTTGCTACCCACAGCGTATACGCATTTTCATTATACCCATCGCTTGATGACGCAGCATAAAATAAGATGGAGATAGCAACAATGCTTGCAGCAATGACTATACTTACAAGAAGCGACGGAACAGGAGAGATTTCTGTATCAGTTTTCAAAGTACACCTCCGTGTGGACTATAATACTATATAGAAAATTGTCAATATCTATCTACTAATCCAATTTGGCAGGATGAAGAAAGCAATTAATATAGTGCTGATATAAAAATCGAGAAAAAATATTTTATATTTTTCACGTGTACGCATATGTGCGAGCATAATGAGAACTGGAATACACAGTACACCAAGCAATATTTGTCCAGAAATAAATGCTGCACATCCTGCCGAAAGAAAAATAAAACCAACTTGATATTTAATATCAAGAGCAGTATGTAATAGTTTTTTGCCAAGCCAGGATGCAGACATCAGAAATGCGATTGCAAAAATTGAACGAAGCATCCAGTTCGATACAGGTAAATCGCGTAATCCAAAAGCAAGGCCAGACCAAGCCAGCGATGCATTCAATACGAGTGCGCTGAATGCAGAAGCCCAAATATCACCTGTATAATTTTTTGAAAAATATTTTATGAAAAGTGCCACAAAAAAACCAATTGCTACTGGCCAACCAAGAAGAAGCAAGGAAATAATTGCTACAGCAAGATATGTATTAGATGCATTTTCCCAATACATATATATACATCCTGCCGAAATAAGAAATAAAATGAGAGCAAGAATATCTGCGAATGTCCCATTCCCCATACGTACAGTACACCCAAGAATCACGCCAAAAATGATTGGAAGTGTGTATACAAATAATCTATAATTCACAAAAATATTTTTCCATAGTTTTACACATCCTGCCACTATACACAGTGCAAGAATCAAAACAAATGCACCATGCAGTGCCTGCATACTATTCTCTGCCTGACCTCCTAAGCTTGCAAAAAAACGTTCCGTCTGATTATTTGTCCAGTATCCATTTATATTTGAAGAAATAAAAATACGATATGCATCTTGTGCATTCTCTAAAACTGCTCCTGATACAAAAAGATAATATCCATATGTTATAAATGAAATGGCATGCACCGCACACGCAAGCACGATATATATGATAGATGAGTTTTTACTATTTCTTGTTTGAATATACATACCTAACCCAATAGTGAGCGGTAAAAAACGTAATAGCGAAATAGGCCCTTGATGCAAAGGCCAAAAACCTAGTGTAAGTATTGAAATGATCGCCTCTCTCGGAAGAAGAATGGAGGGGACGGAATTATACATACTCAGAAGCGATGTACCGCTTGCAACAATTGCGGCGCATACCAGAATGCGTGAATGCGCGCCTTCCCATCCTGCCGAAAGAAGAACGGATGATAAAATAAAAAAAGGAAGTGCGATAAAAATAATATCAAACAAAGATGGCGCAGCATGAGAACCAAACACGGAAGAAAAAAAAGAGGCGACAAGCGCAGAGATAAAAACGTATATCATAAATATATAGGTGTTATTTTTACAAAAAAATGAGCTGCTTGCAAAAATAATTCAATAGGTATACGTAAAATCGAACCTATAATATTTGCATTTGTAAACATATCTATAAAAATAATGGCTAATAACATTTTTGGTCCGGTTTGCATAATAAAATATCGTGCATGTGCATATCGTGGATGTGCCAGAAGCGCGAGAAGAACCGAGGACCCATCCAATGGTGGTAGAGGAATGAGATTAAAAAAACAAAGCATGAGATTTATTGTAAAACAGCTTACAAGGAAAACGATAAAAAGATTCGAATATCCAAGCAGCGGTATACAAAGCACGGTAAGTGAAAAAGAAAGTATGGCTAAAAAAAAGTTTGATGCAGGCCCAGCCAATCCAACTACTACAGGTCCCCATTTAGGCCATTTCAAATTATAGGGATTATACGGAACAGGTTTAGCCCAACCGAATCCTGCAGTTAGCATAAGAATAAATCCTACTGGATCAAGATGCGCTAATGGATTTAACGAAAGACGACCAAGGTGCTTTGCGGTATTGTCGCCAAGCAAAAAACCCGCTAATGCATGTGAAAATTCATGTACCGTGAGTGCGATCAATATAGCAAAAAGAGATGCGATCGCAATAAGGGGATGGGAAAAAAGTTGTGAGAAAAAAGACATGGTATTATGGTATGTGGTTATGTCGGACTTGCCAAGTGGGGCGAAATCGGGTATTCTTCGGCTATATGTCACGAATTGATGAACTCACCGGAAAAAAAGCCAACTTTGGCAATTCCCGCAGTCACTCGAATGTCGCTACGCGACACAGGCAGAATGTAAATTTGCAAACTATACGCATTGAAGGCGTCAAAGTTCGCGTTGCTGCACGTACAATAAAAGCATTAAAAAAAATGGCTTTGAAGGCAACCGGAAAACTACCAAATAAAATGGCGAAAAAGCGTGCGAAGACAGCGGCACGAGCAGCAAAATAAAAAAGTCAGGGTTTTATCCCTGACTTTTTTTTATACTACGTGCGATTGCCTGGTGAAGACCTTTCGCAAAAATACTCGGCAAGATATTGTTTGCATTTGGTTTTTTTATAAAACCTGCGAGTGCATGCGCTGCACGAATTTTTATTTCATTTGTCACTGTAGTAATATGTGTATCAAGCATTCCACGGAATAAACCTGGATATACTAAAGCATTATTTATTTGATTTGGAAAATCACTTCGTCCTGTTGCCATAACAGCGCATCCAGCCTTTTTTGCGAGTGATGGCAAAATTTCTGGTACAGGATTTGCGAGAGCGAAAATAATTGGATGCGTATTCATTCGCGCAACCATGTCTGGAGTTACAGCACCGGCTGCAGATACGCCAATGAACACATCTGCCCCAGAAATAATTTCTGAAAGAGTTCCCTGCTTGTTCAATACATTCGTATATGTACTCAATTCTTTTTTTACATCGGTCAAATCTTTCCTTCCTGCAAAAATTGCGCCATGTGTATCGCAGCAAATACTATTTTTATATCCTGCTGCATATAGTAATTTTGCAATTGCAATCCCGGCGGCACCTGACCCATTTATCACAATACGAATATCAAATATATTTTTTCTTTTCGTTACCTGTAACGCATTGATTAATCCCGCCAATACCACAATGGCTGTACCATGCTGATCATCATGCATAACGGGAATTTTTAGTGACTCAGAAAGTCTACGCTCAATTTCGAAACAGCGCGGCGCAGAAATATCTTCAAGCTGAATGGCGCCAAAACTTGGTTCAAGTGCTTGAACCGTACGAATTATTTCTTCTGTATCTTGTGTGGCTAATACAATGGGTATTGCATCAATATCTGTGAATTTTTTAAAAATCAAGCACTTACCTTCCATAACCGGCAAAGCTGCTAATGGTCCAATATTTCCTAATCCTAATACAGCAGAACCATCGGACACAACTGCAACGGTATTTCGTCGCCATGTCATGGTGTCAGCCAGCGCACTATTTTTAGCTATAGCTGTACTCACAGCGCCTACGCCAGGAGTATACACGAGCGATAAATCTGCTAAATCTTTTACGCGGATTTTTCCTTGTACACAAATTTTTCCACGATTTTTTTTATGAAGCGCGAGAGACGCTTTTTGAATTTGAGATACGTGCAAAGTTTTCATGTTCGCACTATATCGTATCTACATCTCTCTTTCAACTGTCTTCTTAATTATTTTTAATGCTTCTTCTGGAGTATCTACAACCTGCATAATATCAAACTCGTTCTTATTGATAAATTTTTGCTCATGCATCATAACCGTGGATGTCCAATCTATAAATCCTTGCCAGAATTTTTTCCCAACAAGTATGACAGGTACATTTGATGGAATTTTTCCTGTTTGAATTAATGTAATCATTTCCGTCATTTCATCTAAAGTACCAAAACCTCCTGGTAAAAAAACATATGCCTGAGCGGATGCAGACATCATTACTTTTCGCGTGAAGAAATAATGAAAGCCAATACCCCGTGTCACAAATTGATTTCGTCTTTGCTCATGAGGCAACTCTATATCAATGCCAATGGATTCCCCCCCAGCTTCGAATGCACCCCAATTCCCCGCCTCCATAATTCCAGGACCACCACCTGTAATAACCGTATATCCGTTTTTTGCAAGCAATGAACCTAATTCTTTAGCGGTTTTATAATATGGATTTGATGGCATGATACGCGCACTTCCAAAAATCGTTACCTCCCCTTTTAATTTAGACAAGAATTCAAAACCTTCTATAAACTCTGCCATAATACGAAAGATACGCCATTGAATATTGTGCGTAAACGGGCTTGGTTCATTAACAGGCATGCATTTATTTCCAGGAGAACAAATCCAATGCACATATCTTTTATATCCATTTTTCTCAGTATTCACCGTGGTTTTTTCCGTATATCCATCTTCCAGTTTTTTTTCATTTTTAATATGTGCCATATAGTGACAGTATAGCACTTTGTATCCCATCACCAAACCATAAGGCAATGTACGCGCCTAAAATAAGTGCTGGCGCAAATGGCACACGGTCACCTTTTTTTACAAAGCCGAATATATATGCAATCAAAGCAATAGACCCTCCAATAACATACGCAAAATATATAGCAACTAAAAAATTTCTTGGTCCTAAAATTCCAGTGAGTGCAAGCGCAAGATATATATCCCCTATCCCTAACCATTTCCCTTTTGAAAAAAAAACTTGTCCACCAAAAATAAAAAGAACAATACATATTCCATATATTTCACCCCATCCTGCCGATTGATAAAATAATATACGCCACAATAAACCAACAATACCTAATCCGCACACATATTCCACTGGAATATTCCGCGATCGTATATCCACATATGCAGGATACAGTAATGCGACAGTAAAAAATACATCGTAGATCACATTATTCTTGAATATCTAATGACAATTCAACAGCATGTATAAAAGCATCTAATTTATTTCTTTGCCAACAAGGACCAAGGGCAAGCGATTCTGGTTCACGTCCACGACGACGAAATTCTATGGTCTCCATTCCTCGCTCTAAATTAAATCCTTGATATACTAATAATAAATCTTCTAAGTCATTCAAATCAATTTGTTTTGATTTACCAAAAAAAGAAGTGAACTCGATTGTTTTATTTTTTACACATAATTTTTCTGTAATACTTGAAATAAAATATGCCCATGAACCCAAACATAAAAAAATAATAATCATTTGCTGAAATGACGTTGCAGTATAAAATGTTGCTACTGCAATAACACCCGTTGTAAGCAGCATGCAAATCGCAAGAACGATAGCACCACCAATCGAAATCATTTCTGCATGTACTTCAATATCACATGTTTCAAATTGTTTTTGTATAGGTTCTAATCCTGCAGTAGTAGGCATAGTCTTAGCAGCATAACAAAAAAACACCCCGATGTGTATCAAGGTGTTTTTTGTTTTTTACAAGACTGCTTCTTTTGCAGCTTTTGCTAAACGAAATTTCACAACGGTCTTTGCAGCGATTTTAATTGTTTCGCCTGTTGCTGGGTTGCGACCCATGCGTTCCTTGCGTTTCATTTTAACCATTTTGCCAAAACCTGGCACAACGAATTCACCAGCGGTCTTCACTTGCTTATAGGCCAATGTGGTCAAGCAATCAAGAACCGTAGTGACATCTTTCTTAGATAAACCTGATTTGTCCGACAACTCACGAATTGTTTGTGTCTTTGTCATTTTAGACATAAGAAATATACAATAGAATTAGTATGATTTAATCGACAGGATGAGAATACCCTGAAAACTCAAGGGATACAAGT
>JAHFIO010000021.1 GCA_023246325.1 Candidatus Uhrbacteria bacterium
TGATGCGCGTAAAAATCCACGTTCCTTTAAAGCCTGTATATGTACATGCACGGTTGAAGGCGAAGCTAAATCCAAACCGCCTGCGATTTCACGAAAAGAGGGTGGATAGCCTTCATCATGGATAAACGCAACAATGAAATCGAGAACTTCTTTCTGCTTTGGTGTAAGTGGTTGAGGCATACATAGATACATTTATTAATTTATATACCTACTCTACCACATGTTCTATTTTTGTTCTAGTATAATTGTGGATAACTTTCATATAAAAAACCCTGACATATATCAGGGCTATATTTTCACAAGCAATACTGCATGCCCACGTTCATACGCGAAAAATTCATGATGAATCCACAAACGACGTTTAGTCGCCGTACCAACCAAAAGCGCAAACCATTTTGATTCAACTCGTGAACCATGAATTTCAATGGTTTGTCCGCGCTGAAAATCAGGATGCGAAAACGCAAATGCAAGACCTTCTTTAAGAGTCGCATATCGATATCCTGCCGTGAGAGTATTTTGCACAAATTCGCTTTGATGCCGAATATCGGGCATATCAAGAAGGTGAAATGTCACATCTTTAGGTGCTTCATCCACCGTAGGGCAGGATAAGTGCGCTTCCCAATTTTCGAGCAGAAATTCCTCGCCTTCATCGAAGAGTGATTTGTTGAGTTGTTCTTTGGTGGGGAACGGATCGTAATTCACGTGAACCGTGAAATGAGTATCCAACATGTACAACACCTCGTTTGTAAGGGACGTGAATAACGTAGCAGTAATATGTAGAATATACAACTATTAATATATTACCAGAAATTATCCACACCTTGGTGCCTGACCCCATATTGACATCATCCATAAAAATATGGCAGCGGTATATAGAGGCTAATTAATTTATTTTATTTATATGACCAAACGAAGATATTTCGCGTGGGTGGTTTTGTGCATATTCGTTATAGGAGGATTTGAATTATGGACGAGTTTGAATGCGCGGGCCAGTTCGCATCCCGACATACTGATAGGTGAAGTGGCATGGGCTGGATCCTCACTCTCAACGGCTGATGAATGGTTGGAGTTGTGGAATACTTCTTCCACGGACATTTCAATTGCAGGATGGAGTTTAGAAGGGGCGAGCGAAAAACCAATTATCTTTGGTGCAACAACAACTATTCCAGGCCTGAGCGCATTTCTCATTTCCAACTATGGGCAGGATGAGAAAAAAAGTGTATTAGCCACATCAAGCCAACTTATAACAGCATCTATTTCACTTTCAAATTCTGCATTGCAACTTCAATTAAAAAATACACATGATGAAATTGTTGATAGCGTAGGAGATGGACATGCGCCTATCGCAGGTACAAGCGGAGCAGTGAAAACTGCGATGGTGCATATAACTGATTGGATTTCAGCAACAACAAGTATGAATATGAAAAATGAAGTACCGGATATAGGTACGCCTGGATTTTGTGATGCCTGTCAAAACGAATCTGCTTTTATACCGATGCATTCTGATGAAATAGCAACAAATTCAGAAAGTTCTACAACTGTTCTTATCGAACCCAATCCGCTTATCCCAACTATACCTACACTCCCATCAAACCCAATTCAAAATACCGAACATATAGTGAATAATCCACCGAAACCAAATTATCATTTTTTACGATTAAATGAAATTGCACCCGCACCTAAAAAAGGAAATGAATGGATTGAAATAGTTTCAGTAGATTCTGAAAAGAGTATACCTTTGAGTGGATGTACAATTCATGATTCACGAGGAAAAATTGTAACGCTAAAATCTGGAAAAATTTCACCTGGTCAACATATAATTTTAACATTTACACGTTCTGTTTTGCGGAATATAGGCGAAAGCGTTTCATTATTTGCACCAGATGGAACCTTGATTGATACAAGTACATATCCTGCTATTGATACAGAAAAAAGTTGGATACGATTCCCTGATATAATTGGAGATTGGCAAATAACAACAAGCTCAACACCTGGAGAAATAAATACAGTAACTGTAAACCCTCTACATAAAGATACGGAACTGAAAACAGACCAGAATACTATTGAAACAATAGATGTCTCATCAAGCGCAAACGAATATATTGAAAAAGCTATCCCACAATCTACGAAAAATTCTACACAAATTCAGGTGAACCCACATAATACAAAAAATACCAAAATAAAAAATACACCAACCATACCTATTCATTCTATATCAATTTCTATGATCCCATCTTTAGATGCATCAGACCCAATTCGCGTTCGTTTACATGGTCGTGTAGGAACCTTGCCTCATTTCATAAAAAATAAAACTTTTATTTTACAAGCGCCTGATGGACATGGACTGCTTGTACAGGCATCTACAAATCGAAAGCTCCCGAAATTTGGTAATGACATTATTGTAACAGGACAACTTATTGCAAACGATGATGGCGCTATTTTAAAAATGCTATCAACCGATGCATGGACATTAGATCCCACGCCCCGTATTCCATCTTCCACTCCACGGAATATTGATTTGCTTGCACCAGCATCAGAAGATATATGGAGCTTAATTCAAACAACAGGAACGGTGCAAGATATAAAAAATAAAAAAATACAAATCGATATAGATGGGATAAACGCGGAAATCACAATTTCTCGTAAACTTCCATACCGAACACAAAGATTAAAAAAAGGAGATATCATTTTAGTCACTGGAATTCTTGCGCCAGGAATAGAGATGCCAAAAATATACCCACGAAATGCAGACGATATTGAAATAGTACTTCATGCACCAAGCCCAATAACAGTAAACTCAAATAGCCAAATACAAACAAATCAATGGATGCCTATGGGGGCTACCGTATGTGCAATAGGTGCAGTTGAAGGGGCAAAGAGACTGCATAAAAAACGTAAGCAGAAAAAACTAGAGAAGAAAATTTCTTCATAAAAAAAGTCCCGACATATGTCGGGACTTTTTTACTTTATTTATTTCTTTACTATATTTTTAGCATCTTTTAATGCTATTTTCAACGTATCTTTTGCTGAAGTCATTGCTAATTTAAACGCGTCATTTGCACTTTTTACAGAAGCATCACGCATTGTTTTTGCTGGTGCAATAGCTGCAATATATATTGCTTTAGCAGATTGAATTGAAGCGCGATATGTTACACGAATATTTGTAAGTGCATCACGAAAAGTTTTATTTGCCGCTTGGCGATCTTCCTTTGAACCATTGCAATGAGATTTCCATGCAGTAAAGGCCAAATCAACTGCTGCATGTTTTGTTTTTATTGCCGTGTCGACAGCTGAACGATGTGTATTGTATGCAACATCAGTTGTTGTTCGAAACGTATTTTGTGCTAAGACAATTGCATCTCGATGTGTTTTAACAATTGTATCTACCGTAGCACGATATGTTTGATATGCGGATTTAACTGCATCATTTTTATATCCCCTAGCATCACGCACAGACCAGTGACCCATACGCTCTGCGTCACGCACAGACCAGCGCGCATCACGTTCAGCATTTCGAATTTCTCTTTGCTTAGAACGATTTTCGTCGTATTGCATACGAAGTTTAGATATCTTTGCATCTGCATCTGTTCGAACATCTTCTATTTTATGTAGAAAAGAAATTTCAGACATACTACAATTGTCTGTAATACTTATAGGAACTGACAAAGTGCTTGAAACAGCTGTATTTTCCTCAGCAAATGCTACAAGAGGTAATACACACGTACTAGCAGTCAACGAAATAAGGAGGGCCGTAGAGATAAGTGATTTTTTCATATACTGTACCATACATATATAAAATAATTATGTTACAGGGGTCACTACACATTTCCCCGTCATATCATCAAATTCAAATTTCCATACATCTGCCAGATCTATTCTATTTTTACGTACAAAAATCCAAGATTGATTTTGTAAAAAAGCTGCCGCACATGCAATAGGCTCACCATGTGAAATCAATAAAGCGCCATCGCTCACCGACAATGTATCCCGTATTGCAGACACCACTCTTTCTGCCACGGCAGGATATGACTCTATATCAGATGGAAAATCTGTTTTCTCTCGTACACCATCATTCCATCCAAGATGCGTATAAAAATCTTCAAATGGTTTTCCAATCCATGAATTCACGATCCACTCTTGCAAACGTACATCAGTTAAAACATCTGCATCATCAAAATAATCAGAAACAATTTCCGCAGTTTCACGTGTACGCACATGTGGCGATGAAATAATACGCAGCGGCATCACGCCCGCATCCTGCAAACGTAAAGCGGTTTTAGCTACTTGTGCACGTCCCTGTTCGCTTAAAGGTTTTGAGGCAGGATAAAAAATTCCATCTGGATTATCGACAGCACCGTGGCGCATAAGATATATTGTGGACATATGGCTTCATCAAAAACAATAACGCTCCTGTCATGGAACGTCAACGGAATCCGCGCGGCAGAAAAAAAAGGTTTATTCAATTGGATACAAAAACGCAAACCGGATATTCTCTGTTTGCAAGAAACAAAAGCGCATATAGATCAATTATCTGAACCTGTACTGCATCCTGCAGGATATGAATCCTATTGGAATTCTGGCATACGTCGAGGCTATAGCGGAACCGTGATATACACTCGCATCTCACCAATTCTCGCAACAACAGATTTTGGAAACCTAGCTTTAGACGGAGAAGGCAGGATAGTATGCGTTGAATACAAAGACTTTTTTTTATTCAATGTATATTTCCCAAATGGCGGTTCAGGGGCTGAACGATTAAAATATAAATTGCGATTCTATGCAGAGTTTCTAAAATTAATTGAGAAATTGCGTAGAGTGAAGCCTATAGTTATATGTGGAGATATAAATACCGCGCATATGGAAATAGATTTAGCGCGACCAAAAGAAAATGTGGGAACATCTGGATTTATGCCTATTGAGCGAAAATGGTTAGATACGCTTGTGTCAGCAGGATATATTGATACATTTCGAATGTTTTTTGATACAGGTGAACACTATTCTTGGTGGGATATGAAATCAGGTGCTCGTGCCCGAAATGTCGGATGGAGAATAGATTATTTTTTTGTATCCTCAGAATTAAAATCGCGCGTAAAACGAGCGTGGATTGAACCGGATGTCATGGGTTCAGATCACTGTCCCGTAGGATTAGAGCTATCTCTAAAATGAGAAATTCTACGCACAAATGTTTCGATATTTTGACTAAAATATTTTAACTTTGCTAATTCAATTGGCATAAGTGAATCTGTGCGCGTATTTTTTAATATATAATGTTCATTTTCAAACCAAAGTGAATGAAAGGAATAATAATGCCTTTCATAACAGGCGCGTATAAGCTCATCAATATCAACCGGATATATTTCATCATATGCACGTAAAAATATCATGCATTTTTCATAGGATGCTTCTTCAAATGGAAATCTAAAACAAGATATTCTCATCGCTTTATTTATTTCAAACATACGTGAGCCCCAACAAGCTTTTTCAAAATCAAAAATGTGTTGAACGTATCCTGCTGAATTGAAAAAAATATTATAGTCATGATAATCACCATGAAGGAGTGCGTCATTCATAAGTGCCGTATCGCTATAAACAACAGCATATTGTTCAATACATTTTTCCTTCAACGAAAAAGACTCTTCAGTTAATCTATCAAAATCATCTTGCGACTTTTTTTGTGCAAGTATTTCCCGAATTTTTTTAATACCCTGAAGTGTTTTTTCCTTCGACCAAAAATCTTGAATCGGAAAAGATGTAATAAGCGGATATCCATTTTTTGAAAGCATATGCATATGCGCAAGATTTTGTGCAAAATGCTGTATATGTACTTTTGTTAATTCATCGCGCGGTATATGCGTACCTAGTACGAATGGATATAACGTATATGTTTTTACTTCATGAATAAAATGTGCATTTCCCAATTTCGTTTGTAATGGACAAATAACTGGAATAGCATTTTTTGCGAAAAAAAGTTCAGTTTCCTCAATAAACGGCAGGATACGAGCAGTTTCATGTCGTTGACATTTTAAAAAATATTTTTGATTTTTTGCTGTATAAACAACAAAATTGTCAGTGAGATAGCCTAATTCTACATGCTGTATACGTATAATATCCACAATACTAAATTCTTTTTCAAGCGTGAGTACTAACGATTGATCCATATATTGCCACTATAACATATTGCAAACTCAATACCACTTGCGAGGATTTTTATTAAAATGTATTGTGCAAGAGTTCTTTACAATGGAGTTACACATGGAAAACGAAAATAGTTTTGTGAAAAAAACCGTGATACGTATTGTACTTCTCTTTATTGGATTTTTTGCCGTACTTTCGTGCATGCAATGTGTACAAAAATACGTTGTTCCAGAAGAATCTGACCCAAATCTCCTGCTACAAACTGGTCCCGTAAAATATCATGAACCTGGCAATACAGTCGTTGTTGGCCCGGCACCGAAACAAGATGTCGAACCACTAAACTCACATGAAGAAAAATTGCTTACCTCCCTGCGCATGGGATGCGGCGATGACATGCTTGAAGTGCAAGGTGAATATTGTTCGGTATTAAAAGAAACCTGTGAGGAATGGATGTCGCCAGAAGACACATTTCGTTGCAAGCGCTTCAAAAAACCAAGCACATGTATGAGTCATATCGATTATAAACGATTTTGCATTGACCGATACGAATTCCCAAATAAAAAAGGAACTCAACCTACGGTGAATGTCACATGGGATGACGCGCAAAAATCCTGCAATGTGCAAGGGAAACGTTTATGTAAAGCAAGCGAATGGACATTTGCCTGCCAAGGAAAAGACTGGAAGCCATATCCCTATGGTTTCGAGCGCAATTCATCTGCATGTCGCATTGATTTGGGACTCGCTGTCCCTGCAAATAAAAATTCATCTTCGCCATCAGGATCATATGACAAATGTATCAGCGATTTTGGTGTATATGATCTCACGGGAAATGTCGATGAATGGGTTGAATCCGACGTCGGCTCTGCATCCTGGCTGAAGGGTGGTTGGTGGGGTAACCTACGCAATCGCTGTGGGCAGGATGCAACCACAAAAGAACATGGAAAATCATATTTGAACGTTCAGGTTGGATTTAGGTGTTGTGCGGATCTAAGCAAATAATGTGATACCAGGTATACTCCTGGTATTTTTTTATAAAAAAATCAATTTTCAAATGAAACCCAGTGCTATTTTCGAATAAACAGAATACTGAATTCACCAAATTATACATTATTGTCAAGACATACTATATCGACGAAAAAATAGTTTTTTGCTACTATCTTGCTAGTTCTTTTCACAAGGAGTCATACATGAAAATTCGCATCCTACTCATATGTGTAGCCACTATTGCTTGCCTTTCTTGTTTCGAGGCAAAAAAAATTCGCATGAATATAAAAAGTCCAACAACTTTTTCCGTCACATCGCCAATCACCAATGTGCCAAATCCATATGTATCATTTAGAAATTGTCCTCCGGGTATTCGTGAAAGTGCAAAACAATTTTGCCCAGTCATAACACTCACAACCGAACAATTTTTTGGACTCCAGCTTGCGATGAATCAAGATCGAGCATATTCCACATCCTGCATTAAGGGTATGAGGGAGGTAAAAGGAAATTACTGCCCGCAACTCACGCACAAATGCATAAAAGGTTCGGCAAATACGATAACAGGAAATGTCATACCAAATTATTTCTGCGATATATATGAAATCGGATCTGCATCCTGCCGAGGAAAAGAAAAACCGATTCATATATGTATCGACGAATACGAATTTCCAAATGTTCCGGGTGAAAATCCGGTCATTATGAAAAGTTGGTATGAAGCACATGCTCTGTGCAAAGCGGCAGGAAAGCGTTTGTGCGGTGATGAAGAATGGACGCTTGCCTGTGAAGGGCCTGAACGGAAACCATATCCATACGGATGGAGTCGGGATGCAACTGCATGTAATATCGATAATCCTGGCAAACGCGATGCCAATACTGATGGCAAATTGATGCGCGGTGGCGATATTCGTGATAATGAGCTTGCACGTATTTGGAATGGACTGCCAAGCGGCGCATCACCTCGTTGCAAAAGCGATTTCGATGTATATGATATGACAGGCAATGTCGATGAAGTCACGGATAATATTTCGCGTAGCGGATATCCATATAAAGATTTATGGAAAGGTGGACATTGGGTAAAAGGCGCGCGTAATCGGTGCCGGCCTGATACGGATGGACATAATGAATACTTCGGATATTACGCCAATGGCTTCCGCTGTTGCGCGAATATCATCGAGAGAAAATAATTTTTCTCTTTTTTTTATAAAAAAATCCCAACATAGGTTGGGAAAGTTTATGCGGGCTTCATATTTAATTTTACAATTTCTTCACGTGAAATGTGTAGAATGGATATGTGTACAATTCGATATACATTATTTTCAAGAATTTGTATATCGTGCGATGGACAAAAAAGCGAAATCAATTCAAGTATATCGATATCCTGCTTTTCAAAAGCATAATCTCGCAGTGCGACAATACGCGAACCCGTTATAACACTTACAAGTAACATTGGTTTTGATCCACGCACCATTAGTTCAGCCCTGACTTTCCAGATCTGAACTGAATCACAAAATCACCTTCCGTGATATCGTGTTCGTATGAATCTTTAGACTCTTCCGAAAACCAAAATTGCATAGATAGCATTACTTTTTGCGTTATTGTATTTTTATATACAATACATTCAATATGCTGCTCTTTAGACATCATCTGAAAATCTACTTTTTCTATTTTGGAAAAATCGACATCTCGTGAACTTATCTGCGTATCATCTGTTTCAAATACAAATAATACGTGTATGGCTGAGCCCTGTTCATATGGATGAGCAGTAAATTTTGTTAACATGATCAATCTCCATTCCCATGATCCCACGGATCTGCGGAATCCCTCGAGTCATCCTCTTTTGTATGCAAAATGCCATATAGCGTTTTTTCTAAAATATTTCGCGCTTTCGCAACATCTTGAATATACCATCCAAATGCCTTCATGCATTCATATGGCGTGTTTTGAATATCAATCAACAATGCACGTGCGGTATATATTCTACGCAAGCGTACAAAATTTTTCACGCTCATCGGCAGGATAAGAATATTGTTTTCAATGCGAGCATTAAAATCACCACGTTTGTGGTGTTGTGAGGAATCAAACAAAATCGGAATGTCTTCTAGGAAACTGGTCATGTTGAACTCCTATCTAAACCTGTCAAAAGTGCAGATTTTTATAGTAGCGAATTATTATCGAAACGTAAAGTCTCAGGATATTCTTACTGACTGTATTACGTTAAGATTATTTTTTTATTGTTTGTTAAATAAATCAAATAATTCGCCTGAACACTTTGTATTGTTTGTTAGAAATACATTTTTTTCTACTTGTTGCAAAAAATCTTTTTTAATATCTAAGATGCATATCATTTCTTTATTCTCCCAATCTTTATTTGGATTTTCAAGGAATTTCATCTTAACTTTACAACCATTTTGGTCCGGTCCAATTATATTATAATCAAAAACTCCGAATCCCGATACAAGCATTTCAGATGGAGAACAGTTCAAAAACTTTTTTGAAAAACAAGATTCACTCCCACAATCTACAGTGGTAGTGATTAGTGCTTTTAATTTTAATTCTGCTTTTATACCATTATCGTCTATATTTTTATCTGCTGTTTCAAATTTTGATACCGAATATAGACCTTTTTCATTTAACTTGATTTGATTCAAATCTTTTTTAGATATACCCAATGCAAGAGTTTTTAAAAAATTGAACGAATCATCCGACAAATTGAAAAAATATTTTTTACCTGTTTTTGGTGATACATACCAGAGTTCATCATTTTTATTTTCTGAATATAAGAATAATCCAATATATTTTTTTGGAGCACGTTTTACTGTTTTGTTAGTTGATAAGGGTATTGCATTGATTGTTTTTTCTGGAACTTTGATTGCAATTTGTTTTGCTTGTAACCATGCGATAAAAGTGGAGTGCATTTGATATCTTGTATTATTATGAGGATTGACATACCACAATTGTCCATTTTCTTCTACAGATGAGAGAAGCATTCCTGAAACACGTTTTGTTAAGCTAGATGCAGAAGCGGGAAATAAAGGTATTAAAATAAGTGATAAAATAATAAGATACTTATACATATGTGTATTAGTATACCATACAATATTTATTAACAACTAAATAAGCTATTTTCTAAACATGCTAACGAATATGAACATATCCGTAAATAGTGCCAGGTACCTTACCCGGCACTTATCCCCGACACACCTGACAAATGCTGAAAAGCATATCTGATGGAATACTTTGTTTAATCAATTCTTTTATGAAATCATTGTGCTTACGATGTCGACCGACTGTAATAAAACAAGCTCGTATGTACTGAGTATCACAAAAATGCTTCAGTGTTTCTAACAAAGTATCTACAAGATTTTCTGCTGTACATCCATCAGTATCAAAATGTAAAACACTTTCGTGAGAACTTCCGTATTTGGCCAATGTTGTTTTACCAGTTCGTGGCTCACCAAGAATTAAATATACATGTTTTTGTGTAGTATACTTTGAACCCAAGTTCATACTAATACACAGTACAATACCCACTTGGGTAATACGCATCAGGTGAAATTTCACCAAATTCAATTTGAGATCTCCCATCTGTTATTACACGGGTGCCTCTATTATATCCATCTGGATCCGCATTTTGCGGTCTTTCATCATATTCTTGAATACTCTCAATAATACCCATATCTTTTATTATTGAAAATGGAGCTTTTTTAATTAATTTCCAACCTCCAAAATAACTTCTATACCCATCACCTGGATCATGCGCAGGTACGAATACCCCATCAATACCCTCTATCACGAAAAAAAGTTTATAGGATGTTCTTATTTCCATATAATCTGCCTTGCCAATATTTAAAAGATGTTCTATCTCATCATCGGGAAGATTTAATGAAACTTGTTGTATGTTTTTACCAATCATTTCATGTGTAAAATCTA
>JAHFIO010000022.1 GCA_023246325.1 Candidatus Uhrbacteria bacterium
TGATATTGTGTCCTATGGGAATCAAGATAAGCGTACTCGTGTTTCCGGATCAGCTCCCGATGAAATTATTGTTTTTAATATGCGTGTGGCGAAAGGACGTTTTATTAGTGATGATGATTTGCTTGCACATGCGAATGTGGTTGTGATAGGAAAAAATATTGCTGAACAATTTTTTGGAGAAGAAGAGCCAATATTAAAAATGATGAAAATAGGAAAAAAACAATTTCGTATTATAGGAGTCATGGCAGAAAGTGGCACACGGTTTTTTACGAATGTGGATGATCAAGTATATGTTCCGTTTACTACTACAATGGATGTATACAATAAAACGAAATTAAATTTTGTGAGTATTAAAACAGGGGTTGTGCATCCTGCCGACGCGAAAGAATTTATTCGTATCGCAATGCGGGAGACGCATAATGTAGATAATCCATCGGGAATTTTAGCAAAAGATGATTTTCGTGTTGCTTCGCAAGAAGATGCAATTAAAAATGCGAATGTCATTGGAACGGTTTTACAGGTTTTGCTTGGTTCAATTGCGGGTATATCTTTATTCGTGGCAGGAATAGGGATTATGAATATTATGTATGTGACCGTCACCGAGCGAACTCGTGAAATTGGCTTGAGAAAGGCTGTCGGCGCACCAGCGTCTACTATATTAGGACAATTTTTAGCGGAAGCGGTTATGCTGACTGTTGTTGCGGGAATAATTGGAAGTTGTGTAGGTGTGGCGCTTTCTTGGCTTGCCATACAAATTATTTCACATTTTCAGACAGGATGGGTTTTTGTACTTCCTATTAATGGCATTATTATTAGTTTTACAGTTTCGGTTGGTATTGGAATTATTTTTGGCTATTTCCCTGCAAGGCGTGCAGCGTATATATCGCCCATAGAAGCATTGCGGTATGAATAAAAAATCCTGACATAGTCAGGATTTTGATAGTATGCGTTTACCTATAATGGATGCAATAATATTGATATGATACACAATAAGATTGTGTATGATATGTATCAGCATGCATGCAAGCAATCCATGGTGAAAAAATATCCAAAAAAGAAACATGCCGGTGAACCAGGAATTTATTAATCCGAATATACCTTGGTATGAATGTCCATTACGGAATAAACCATTCGCGGAAAGTATTGCTGCACCCGTCGTCCAGCCACTTGCAGCAAAAAGATATGGATGTAGAAATTCGAGAGTTGCAATATCTGCAATGCGATTAAAAAAATTCACATACAACAATTTTACGATTCCGTATCCTGCAAAACCAAAAAAGAAAAAATTTAATCCTAGCAATAGAGGAATAGAAGCGCCATATACAAGCCATCGAAATGTGACCTCTTCTAATACGCCGGTGGTAGTAGCCTGCATCCAGGCGCGACCTATTTGATATCGTATGGGTATTGGTTGTATTGCATCAATAAGAAACCAATATGGATCTCCCTTTTTTTTGCGAAGCAGGATTATTTGCATGCACGTATTTAAAAGGAATACCCATATGAAAAGTGGGATTGCAGATTGCAACCAATCAAGTGGTGATGTGGTGCTTGAAAAACATGAAAATAGAGTAAAGGGCATTATTTCAGGATGAACATAATATACGAGCGTCAGTATCATTGCTGAAATAATTGCGTATAGTAAAAAATACCATTCTTCGATATTATTTTTCTGTTGCACGGGTCACCTGTAATTGTGAAAGTACATGGACAGGATAGCAAATGAGGGCTGTATTGTATAAAAATACCCCAAAGTATATTTGGGGTATGGTCTTTATGAAAGAGCGGTACTTATTTTATATCCCAGAATGCCAATGGTAAATACAATGATATCATATAGAGCATGTACAAGAATTGCGGCAAGCAATCCATGTGTAAAGAGCATCCAGAAAAAAAACATACCTAGAAACCAGGAATTAAGAATACCAAACCATCCTTGGTATTTATGTCCATCGCGAAATGCGGCATTTGCCATGAGCATTGCTGCACCAACTGCCCATCCAGATTTAGAATAGAGTTGATCGTGTAAAAAGCCGAGTGTTGCCCAATCAGCGATATGACCAAAAATATTCACATGAAGCCATTCACCGATACCAAAACCAAGAAAACCAAAAAATAAAAAGTTGAATATTTTTACGCTGACGATTGCTCCAAAAAAAATGAGCCAACGGAAACAGATTTCTTCAGCAAATCCTGCCCATGTACTGAAGAGAAAACTGGCCCCTAGCAGTTTCAATGTACTTGGACCCTTCGAAGAACTTGAGCCATTTTGAATATGATATATGAGGGAGATGATACATTGGATGATACATCCCCAGATATATATAGGTATGCCTGCAATAAGCCAGGAAAGTGGCGTTGTTTTCATTGTTATGAATTCAAAGGTGTCAAATGGAATGATGTCTGGTTTGAAAAATCGGGCGATTCCAACCATGCATATGCTGATAATAGCGCTCCATAGATAATTCTTATTTGAAGATTTTTCCTCGTCTGACATTGGTCACCTCTTTGTGTATTGTGAAAGAACGACTTGACTTTATCAGAAAATAACGTAAAGTCAAACAGGACTTTTGAAAAAGGAGATGAAAAATGCATCACATATTTGGATTTGGTTTAACTGTACTTATACTGAGTGTATATACAGGATTTGGTTTCTTGAATATCAGATTTCATGAAATGATTGAAGAGCAATTATGTAATAAGCAATACGCAACACTCAATAAAAAAGCTAAAATATTTTTGTTATTTTTTTACCCTCTATTGTATTGGAGATTAAAGAAATCTTCACATCTCTATGTTTTTGAGTGTGGTTCTATGGAGGATAACCCCCCCATTTTCATTGCAATGTTTATATTCTGGCCAATTCATTGGTGTATGAAAAGTATGGTTCATATATATATGTTGACATATCACATTATGTGGAAATGGGTATTTCGTTTTGTAGAATGGATGTGGAATATATGTTCAACGCTTTTGTCTCGTGTGAGCGAATCTTTTCTGAGTATGCTATCTGCAGATCCAGTGCTTCCACAATGTGTAAAAGAATGTCCGCATCCTGCTGACACAGAAGACAAAAGACTTGTCAGGATAAGTGAGCTGGTTATTGCAGAACAGCAGAAAAAAGATGAGGCGCATATGATGGCAAGTGAACGCGAACGTCTTGAGATGGAATTGGCGAGTGAAGGTGATCCATATCGCAAAGAAGATGCGGTTGAGAAAATGAAAAGAAGTCTAGTATAGCCTAATTTTATGGGCTATTTTTGTATGTAGGTATAGCTCACTTGACGTCTTATCCTGCCTCATATATCCTATGATTAGCACTCAACATATACGAGTGCTAATAGAATCAAATGGACGAAAAACTCTCTAAATTGTTGACTCATGTGGTTGAGGAGGTTATCAAGACAGGCGAGCCAGTTGGGTCGCAGGGTTTAGTTGATGCTCACATTTTTAATGTGAGTTCCGCAACTATTAGAAATTGGTTTTCGGTATTAGAAAACGATGGGTATATTATGCAGCCACATACTTCTGGTGGACGATTGCCAACAGAAAAAGGATATCAATATTATGTTACGTCGCTGATGTTGCCTCGTATCTTGCCGAAAAAACAGTATGCGATATTGGAACAATTGGTATGTGAATATGTAGATCCGGAACGTCGCTTGAAAGTGCTTATGAAAAACGTGGCAGAGGGTGTGCAGGTCGCTGCCATATTAGGACTGAATGATGCGGATACATTTTATACTGGTCTCTCACAATTATTTTCACAATCAGAATTCCGAGATTGGAAACGCGTTGTCGGCTTAGGAGAAATTTTAGACCAATTGGATCAAGTGCTCGCTCGTATACGACTGAAAAAATTTCATGAACCAACGGTTTTACTCGGAAGTCAATGCCCATTCGGCGCGATGTGTGGAACCGTGCTTCTGACTTTGCAGGATGGGGGATTAGCGGGAATCGTTGGTCCTATGCGTATGGATTATCAGAGTGCAATTTCGTATTTACACGCTATTAAAGAATTAACATAATCAATATGGAAGAACAAATAAAAAAAACTGAGGAGGATGTACAGGTGCATGAGCATTGCGAGGAATATCTTGCTGGATGGAAGCGCGCACAGGCAGATTATGCAAATCTTAAAAAAGAAATGGAAAATGAGCGACGTGATTTTGCAAAATATGCTAATGAACGATTGTTAGTACGACTGCTTCCAGCAATAGATCAATATGAAACTGCATTACAATTTATTCCGAATATAGATGATGTATCACCTGAAGTAAAAAAGAAAATTGATATCTGGTTTATCGGAATACGTGCTGTTAAAAATATGTGGGAAAGTGCATTTGCAGAAATCGGCTTAGAAAAAATTTCAACAAGTGAAGCATTTGATCCTGCCGTACACGAAGCCGTATCTGTTGAAGAGATGGAGGGAAAAAATTCTGGTGATATCATTCGTGTGACGCAATCTGGATGGAAATTGAGTGGAAAAGTGTTGCGACCCGCACTTGTTATCTTACAAAAATAATATAATTCATACTATAAAAATATATGTCACTTATTCGATGGTCACCCTTTATAGAGCAGTTTGAAAATATGGGCTTGCTTGAAAAAACATCAGGCCTTATTCCCGCAATCGATGTATACGATAGGCAGGATGCAGTTGTTATTGAGACAGCATTGCCAGGTGTAGATTCTAAAAATGTAGATATTTCAATAGAAAATGGGGTATTGTGCATTTCAGGATCTACAGAAAGAAAAACAGAAGTTGATGAAAAGGATTATTATCGAAAAGAAATCCGTTCCGGATCATTCATGCGCAAAGTAGGATTACCAGAATCAATTGATGAAGCGAAAACGTCTGCATCCTGTACCGATGGTATTCTCAAAATAGAAATTAAGAAAAAAGAAAGTACACAACCTAAAAAAATATCTATTAAAATAGAAAATATATAATTATATGTCTAAAATACTTGGAATAGATCTTGGTACCACGAACTCTTGCATGGCGGTTGTTGAAGGTGGACAACCAAAAGTTATAGATAATTCAGAAGGAGGAAAAACAACGCCTTCGATAGTTGCACAAACAAAAACCGGCGAAAAAATTGTTGGACAAATTGCAAAACGTCAAGCTGTCGTGAATCCAGAAAATACTATTTTTTCTGCGAAGCGTTTGATTGGTCGTCGTTGGTCTGATGCAGAAGTACAGCGTGATGCAAAATGGTTGCCATATAAACTTGTGCAAAAAGGTGAAGGTGTTCGTATACTGATGAGTGGAAAAGAATATGCGCCTGAAGAAATAGCTGCATGTGTTTTGCAGAAATTAAAAGCAGATGCGGAAGCGCGTATAGGTGAAAAAATTACGCAGGCGGTTATTACTGTCCCCGCGTATTTTGATGACTCGCAAAGACAGGCGACTAAATTAGCGGGTGAAATTGCAGGATTAGAAGTATTGCGTATTATTAATGAACCAACAGCTGCGGCCCTTGCATATGGTTTTGATCGTAAAAAAGATGAAAAAATCGTTGTATATGATTTAGGTGGGGGAACGTTTGATGTGTCAGTTTTAGAAATCGCATATGATGCGGTGACTTCGCAGAATACGGTTGAAGTAAAAGCAACGAATGGTGATACGCATTTAGGCGGAGATGATTTTGATCAAATTATTATTCAGTATATTGTTGCGGAATTTAAAAAAACAGACGGTATCGATTTGTCGAAAGATACATTGGCATTACAACGTATTAAAGAAGCTGCAGAAAAAGCAAAAATTGAACTTTCGTCAGCTTTGCAGGTTGATATTAATCAGCCATTCATTACGTCAGATGCAAATGGTCCAAAGCATTTGATGTTAACCTTATCCAGATCGAAGATGGAAGAATTAGTGGGGAGCTTGGTAGAGAAAACCATGGAGCCATGTAAAAAAGCGTTGGCAGATGCGAAATTATCAGTATCAGACATTCATGAAGTAATTCTTGTTGGTGGAATGACGCGTATGCCTATGGTACAAAGTGCCGTAGAAAAGTTTTTTGGAAAAAAAGTGAATATTTCTGTAAATCCTGATGAAGTAGTGGCCGTTGGCGCTGCCGTTCAAGCTGGGAACTTGCAGGGGGATATTAAAGGTGAATTATTATTATTAGATGTGACGCCACTTTCTTTTGGCATTGAAACCATGGGAAGTGTTATGACAAAAGTGATTGAACGAAATACAACTATTCCAACATCTAAATCACAAATTTTTTCAACTGCTGCAGATGGACAAACATCGGTTGAAATTCATATCTTACAAGGTGAAAGAGGAATGGCGGCAGATAATCGTAGTTTGGGACGATTTACATTGTCTGGTATTCCTATGGCTCCTCGCGGCATTCCACAGATTGAGGTGAGTTTTGATTTAGATGCGAACGGTATTTTGAGTGTAAAGGCTTTGGATAAAGGAACGAATAAAGAACAAAAAATTACGATTACTGCCTCAACAAATATTTCAAAAGAAGAAATTGAACGCATGAAAAAAGATGCAGAATTGAATGCAGATGCAGATAAAAAGCGTCGTGAATTAGTTGAGGCAAAAAATATGGCTGAGTCTATGGTATACACTACTGAAAAAATGATGAAAGAAGCGAAAGATGTTTCTCCAGAAGATGCAGCAGCGGTCAATGAAAAATTAGAAGCATTGAAAAAAGTAAAAGATTCTGAAGATGTTGAGGCTATTAAACGCGCGGGTGATGAACTCGCAACCGCGGGTCAAAAAGTAGGTGAATCTATGTATAAAAAGCAACAAAATGATGCGTCTACTATGCCAAAAGAAGAAGCGAAATCAGAAGACGCAAAGGCTCCAGAAACAAAAGAGGGTGATTTTACAGATACGAAATAATATGTCTGAACCAATAAAATCAGAGGCCATTACCGTTCATGCGGATCCAAAGCGTCTTATGGGTCATTATGCAAATGCGATTAGTGTTACATCGCAAGAACGCGATGTTGTTATAGATTTTTTGTCGCATGTGCGTGTGAGCGCTGAAAATAATCAAGCATCTTTGGTATCACGTATATTTTTGAATCGTTTTACAGCGCAAGATTTAATCAACGTTTTACAAAATACACTGAAACAGTGGGAAGATATGCGGTATAATGAAAGCAATCCAAAAAAATAAATGGCAAAAGATTATTACAGCACCTTGGGTGTATCGAAGACGGCGACTGATGACGAAATAAAAAAAGCATTTCGTCGTTTAGCGCATGAACACCATCCAGATAAAGGGGGGGATCAAAAAAAATTCAAAGATATTAATGAGGCATATCAAATTTTAGGCGATAAAGAAAAGCGCACATTATTCGATACGCATGGGTCTGCAGCATTTGAACAGGGTGGATTTGGCAATGCACAAAACGGGCAGGGCTTTGGCGGTTTTCATGGGTTTAATCAAGGTGGATTTGATATTAATTTTGAAGATATGGGCGACCTTGGTGATATGCTGGGAGGTATGTTTGGTTTTTCTGGCGGTGGAAAAAAACGAGCTCGTCGCGGGCAGGATATACAAACAGAAATTGCTATTGATTTTCTTGAAGCAATTCATGGTGTAAAAAAACAAATTAAACTTCATAAAAATACTGCATGTAGTGTGTGTAGTGGATCGGGTGCAAAACAGGGTAGTAAAAAAGAAACATGCAAAACATGTGGAGGAAAAGGACAGGTGCAAAAAATGGCACGTACGATGTTTGGGACCATGCAAACGAATGTGGCATGTGACGTTTGTCACGGAGAAGGTGAAAAAATATCTGATCCTTGTATAGAATGTACAGGGTCTGGTATAGAAAGAAAAACACGAGAATATACAGTTGAAATTCCTTCAGGACTAAACGATGGGGAAGGCGTGCGTATTGAACGTGAAGGAGAATTTCCAGGTCCCGGTGGACATCCAGGTGATTTAATTGTACGTGTACGCGTGAAGTCTCATCCTGCATTTGAGAGAGATGAGGATAGTATAATTTCAAAAGTTGAAATTCCTTTTTCAACCATGATATTAGGAGGGGAAGTGGAAATAGAAACTGTAGATGGTACGGGATCATTGAAAATTCCTGAATTCACTGTAGCGGGTACGGTTTTCAAGTTAAAAGGCAAAGGAGTTCCACATTTGCATTCGCATATTCGTGGAGATCATCTTGTGACGGTTATGCCCGTTACACCAAAAAAAATATCAAAAGAACAACGAGCGATTTTAATTGAAGCAAAAAAAATTGGTTTATAATATGCACGTGAAATATTTTCCAGATTTTTATAAAAAAAATATGAAACGCATATATGCGTTTTTTTATTTTCGCTGTAGCGGAAAAAAAGAAATATCGGAAGATCTCACTTCAGAAGTTTTTATAAAAGCATTGAATGCATTTGAGTCATATGATCCTGCCGTCAGTGAGTCTGCGTGGATATATATGATAGCAAAAAATCATTTTATAAATTATTTGGAAAAAAAGAAATACGATGTGAGCTTGGAAGATGTGGCTATGATTTTGCCGGATGAAACACATAGTGCTGAATCCATAGCACAAAAATTTGATTCAGGCAGATTGATGCATGCTATACAAAAGTTATCTGTGGAAGATCGAGAGCTTGTGAAATTAAAATTTCTTGAAGGTTGGGCATATGATGACATTGCTATATTACAGAATAAAACGGCAGGATCTTTACGTGTGCAGGCGCATAGAGCTTTAAAAGCATTGAAAATACTACTGAAACAAAAATAACAATAACCTGTATATATATGCATATGGATTTTAAAACACGGTATCAATTGTGGAAATTGAAACAAATGGCTCAACCCAGCCGTATTTTTGCAAAAACGCTAGAAAAGGAATTACGTACTAGAATGGGACATGGAACATGGTGGGTATTTCTGAAGTCTGAGAGTAGACGTATAGCAATAGCAACAATGTCTGGTATTCTGCTTATAGGTGGTGGAACAGGTGTATATGCGTATACATCCGATAATGTGATGCCAGATCATCCTCTGTATGTTTTACGTACTGCCATAGAAAATGTAGAAATGGCAACAAGCTTTAAGGCTGAAAGAAAGGTATATATTCAACGTAAACAAGAACTTCGTCATCAGCAAGATATAGAAAGAATGAAAAATAGAAAATAACCCCATTGTCGGGGTTATTTTTTTTATCCACTCATATCTCTATATCCGACACCTGAGCCTATGCGTTTTGTAGCGGGACGTTTACGACGATTTACATATTTTTGTACAGCGGGTGGTATGTTGGGTAAGCGGATTTCTGCCCAAGTTTTGATTCGTATCGGAGGAGGAGGGATGCCATTTGTAATAGGGGGTGGATTAGTTAGTATATTGACGAATTTCGTTGAAGTCGGTGGTGCAGAATCTGGAGTATCGTCTTTCTGTCGTAGAATCGTTTCTCTATATAATTTCCATAAAAGTTCTTCGCGTCCTCGTGCTGAAGGTATATATCTGTATACCTGCGGTAAATCATTTTCTGAAATAGCTCTACATAACTCTTCAATTTCTATATTATGTGCTGCATTTGTTTTTCCTTGAAGTGATATTTGAAATGTATCTTGTAGCTGTTTTTTAAATTCAGACATACCATCTTTCATATCTTCGATTTTATTTTTCTTCTTCTTATACGTAGGTGGAATAGGGCGCTGTTTCATGTTCATAGGGTCAGGTTCCCCAGGGTTTATTTCATATGGAATTGCTATCGGTGTAGCAACTTCCATTTGTTTTTCTTCAACTATAATCGTACCCGCATCAGACATATCTTGTAGATCTTTTGCTACATGGATACCTGTACGCAAAACAATGTCTTTGGTTTCTGCTTGTATATGCATATCTACACGTCGGTGATCTGCCACGGTATCTCGATATATCGTATTTACTTGGTCTTCATGTCCGCGTGCCTCTGGTAATAATTGGTATACGCGATTCATATCACCGTCATGTACGGCTTCTAAAATTCTTTCCACTTCATCTTTTTGCGCTTCTAATGTATCTCCATGAAATGTATGACCAAGATCTGTATGTATACGAACAGAAAATTCAAATAAATCACCTTCCGCTCCATCTCCTTCTGCATGGATGTCTATTGCATTTATATCAATACCGCGATCAACTAATGTTTGTTTTACAAGGGTATGTACAACTTTTGCACGTTCTTCAGAAATTTTTTTATTTATGAGCGGCTGTCTCCACCCTTCTGGACTTGCATGTGCATGAATAGTAACTTGTACATTTTTAAATATCGAAGACGGATTTACTGAATCCATACCTTGCTGTTGTAAAGCAGAATTGATCAATTGATCAATTTGTTGTTGTACTAATTGTTCTTCGCCGGCTTGCATATCTGCTTTTTTGGCTTGACGACCACTCCATAAAAATTGTACAGAACCATCCTGCTGTATCCTGTCACCGGGAATGCGTGTTTCTACAAAGGGTATTTCGCCTGTGGACATTTGAATTTCATTTCCTTCACTACTCACCATTTCAATTTTTGGATTATGTTCAGATGATGTGCCAATATCAGGATCAAAAACTTCAGGCATAGAAGCCGCTATTAATATAGCGAAAAACTTTCTATGCTTTTCTGCCAATGTTTTTAATGTACCCATGAGTCCACGTCGTTCTGTTATGTGTGTATCCAATAATTCTGGAGTAGTGCGAGGCATTTCTTTTGTAGACATATACATATAGTATAGCATTTCTTAGCTCATTCGTGTAAGATA
>JAHFIO010000109.1 GCA_023246325.1 Candidatus Uhrbacteria bacterium
AAAAATTCTTCAATCGTCAAGCTGATATCATGTCTCATTTTTCACATCCTGCCGAATTAATACTAGACCCAGGATTTGGTTTTGGAAAAACTCTATCACAGAATATCTACATCTTACGGAATATAAAAAAATTTTATTCACGTAACATTCAAAATATACTTATAGGCATTTCACGAAAATCACATCTTGGATTACTTATGCAAAAACATATTCCATGCATAGAAATACCAATACCAACCAAACGCATTGAAGCAGGCCTCGCAGAAACTGCCATTGCATATATGCAAGGTGCACGATATATACGGACGCATGATGTTCTAGAAACAAAACGATTCATAACCATTTTCAACTATCTCTATTCACAAAAATAGACACTCATATGAAATGCACTTCAACACATATCATGGTCACGCGTCTCTCAGTAGCTTGTCACATTGGATGTCGAGCCAATGAACGAAAACATCCACAAACAATACATGTCAGTATAGACTGTGAACTGACAAAGCCTGAAATTATTTCAGACAAACTGTCAGACTCATTGGACTATGCAGAAATCGTGGATATGGTACAACGGATTGTGGGAAATCAAACTTTTCACCTCTTAGAAAAGTTAGCTGAAACCATAGCAAAAACTGTTCTTTCAAAAACACGAGTACGCCAACTCGTTATCCGTTGTGAAAAACCTTTCAAATTTTCTGCTTGCGAAGCCGTGGGTATTGAAAGACATTTCACAAAATAAAGGAGCATCATCATGATAACAAAAAAAGTGTATATAGGTCTTGGATCAAATATTGGTAACCGTGAAAATTATCTTGACCGTGCAATTCGATCTCTCATAGATGATGCGCCTGGATCAAGGTCACCCATTCTCACCAATATCCGTGCATCTGCAGTATATGAAACGAATCCAATTAGTTTTATCAATCAACCGCCATTTCTAAATGCCGTCATTGAAGGGGAAACGGGTTTAGACCCTCTCGAACTTCTCCAAGCTGTAAAAATAATTGAAAAAGATCTTGGACGCATTCCAACCGAACGCTGGGGACCTCGTGAAATTGATATTGATATTCTATATATACACAACACAATACATTCCGGTGAATGTATTCTTCCGCATCCTGCCGCACATGAAAGAGCATTTGTACTACAACCACTGTCGGAATTAGCGCCTGATCTCATCTTTCAAGGGCAGGATAAAACCGTGCGTGAATTACTTTCAAGTATGAGCTCACAAGGAGTGCGAAAAGCATTTCGGCAATGGGGCACGCATCCTATTGATGATACACGTAATCTCATCCCAGTGATTGAAGGAAAAGGAAATGGCAGCATACCTGATATAACTCCTAGCATAATACATATAGCATGTGACGCATTATGTGATATAGGTATACTGCGTATTGATTCTGGAGTTCCAATACCCCTGATAGAACATTTTCTAAAACAATCAGTTGATGCATTTGCTATTTCAGATGAAGTGAAACAAAAATCGCTACGTGGTAATAGAAATTCAGGATATACACCTCCAAATATTGAAGGTGTTCGTGGTCATGGACCAGATCCACTGAGACATTTTTTGGATGTGCATCGTGAACATGGCTTCAAACCTGAACCTGAATTAGAATCATTCTTTTCAACCGCTCATATAGTACATTTACTTTTACGAGATTTGGCTCATGATGTATTTCAAATTTTTGATCATGAATTTCGTACGTGGATTGCACGCGGCACACAAAAAGGTCCGCATGCATTACGCGTAAGCCAATATCTAAATAGTGAACCATCTCCATGGAAAATTCTATTTCCATCACATATCGATTTTGGTTTGCTCACAGCATATATTGGAGGGACGTCGGCAGGATTACAAGTGAAAATTCATGGCTCATGGCATGATGTATATAATCCCATCGGATCAATTATCTTTGGGGTTGGGTCAACATTACGCATGTATGTCCCGGAACGATTGAAACCCATTCGCCATAGAGTTGTTGGTAGTACAGTAGGGCGTGTAAGTGCCGTGTACTTTACCGAACTACAATCAGACATTATTTTACCAAATGGAAAAACTTCGGAAGAACATTTAAAATCAATGGTAAAATCTATTCGACAATCCACGTAAACCGTGGATTTTTTATATAAAAAAAACCCAATTAATTGGGTTAGAGAAACTTCTTTTTCCATTCAGCAACAAAGTGATGAATGACTTGATGTACAGCGCAGACCCGCATGGTGGAAAGTGCTTGTCCAATAATCCAACGTGCGACATTTTCGCGATCGTCTTTTTTAAACGCTTCACCACAATTTGCATTTGGCAAAAATCCATTGGCTAGAAATGTTCCAAGAACAAGAGGCGCATTTTTTACCACGCCAATGGTATCGCTTGGATGCTGATAGGCGCAAAACCAATCTAGTATTGCGACATCATTTGTGAAATCAAGACCCGGCAGCTGGTCCATCAAGTCATCATGCTTTTTCTGCAATTCCTCAAGATGTTTTTTCTCGTTGAGAGCCTGCTGAATTCCCTCTGGGGAATTGCGATATGCTTCAGAACGAGCCTTGCACTGTTCATCATAATCTACAACAACACCTTGAACAGTTGATGTCACATGCATTATGAGTTCAATGCCATTGAAAACCATGCGCACATCATCATCTGACTTTTTTGCTAGATCAATAGCATCTTTAATAGCAGTGTTTAGCCAAATTCCAGCATCAGGTTCAAAAACTTTCATCTACTACTCTCCTTTTGTCGAAACAGTTGCCGCTATTATTACTCTATTCTAAAACTTTAAATAAGTCAAGTCCCCCCACCCATTCGGTCATAATAAA
>JAHFIO010000110.1 GCA_023246325.1 Candidatus Uhrbacteria bacterium
AAACAACACGACGATCAAAACGGCCTGGGCGCAATAAGGCAGGATCAAGAACATCCGCGCGATTTGTAGCAGCTATAACTATAACGCCATTATTTGCTTCAAAGCCGTCCATCTCTACGAGTATTTGGTTTAAAGTTTGTTCGCGTTCATCATGTGAGCCGCCTAATCCTGATCCGCGTTGACGACCGACTGCATCAATTTCATCTATAAAAATGATACACGGTGCAGTTTTTTTTGCTTTTGCAAATAAATCACGAACGCGAGATGCTCCTACGCCTACAAACATTTCAACAAATTCTGAGCCGCTCATATGGAAGAAGGGGACATCAGCTTCACCAGCGACTGCTTTAGCGAGCATGGTTTTTCCCGTTCCAGGAGAACCCATTAATAAAACACCTTTTGGAATTTTTGCACCAAGTGCCGTGAATTTAGCGGGCTGTTTTAAAAATTCTACCACCTCATTTAATTCTTCTTTCGCTTCTTTAACACCAGCAACATCTTTAAATGTTATTTTATCTTTCCCTTGATCTTTCGCATCACGCGCGGATGATTGTCCAAACATCATTGCTTTTGCATTTTGACCTTGCGCCTGTTTCATCAAAAACCACATCACAAAAAACAAAGCAAGCACAGGTAATAAATTCGGCAGGATGATGCTCGCCCAATACATAAAACCACCTGGTTCTTTTACTTCAATGGGTAATGCACGCAGTTTGTCTGAATCAACTCCGTAATTTTTTAATAATACAGTTAATGATTCGGTTCCTTCTTTATCAGCAGAAATCATTTTTCCATCCGTGCCGGTTGCTTCAACGGTATTTCCTCGCACGATAATGGATTTTACTGATCCTGCTTGTACTAAAGTTGCGATATGCGAGATATCCGTATGGTTTGTTTTATCCAAATTCACCGCAGACATTGCGATACCAATTACAAGCAGGGCACTCGTAAAAATAAGTATATTTTTTGCGATTGGGTTCATACCGGGGTATTATACTGCTTTTTCCTCTTTCTTTTCTTCTTTTTTCTTGAGGGATAAACCTAAACGATGGTTTTCTGCATCAATAGTAACAACGGTGAAATCAAATTCATCTCCGATGCGGGCAATTTCATTTACATCTTTAACAGGTTTATTTGAAAGCTCGCTGATATGGGCTAAACCATGAATATCTGGATCAAGTTCAACAAATAAACCAAATGGATTTATTTTTAATACTTTTCCTTTAACGATTTGTCCGACATTGAAACGTTTTGCAACATTTCTCCATGGATCTTCCATAAGTTTTTTCATGGAAAGGAAAATTTTTGATCCTTCGAGATTAATTATTTCTGCACGAACATGATCGCCCACTTTCAATACATCACGAGGATGATCAATACGTTGCCAGGCGATTTCGGAAATATGTACAAGGCCTTCAAGATTATCATCGAAGCGAACAAAAGCACCAAAATCTGTAACAGCAGTAATGTCACCTTCAACAACAGTACCGACTGCATATTTTGCTAAGACGGTTTCTTGTCTTCCTTCCCATACAGCTTTTTCTGAAACAATTAATTTTCCCGTGTCGTCATTTACATCTATTAATTTTACATCCAAGTTTGTGCCGATCAAACTTTTCAATTTATCAAGGATGCGGTTTTTGTCATTATTATTTACGCGAGGATAATTTTCAGGAGATAATTGAGATACAGGTAAAAATCCCATAATGCCTTCAACACGTACAATCAATCCACCTTTATTTGCTTCTAAAATTTTCACGGGAAAAATTTGTCCGGATGTTGAAATTTCGCGCAGTTTATCCCAAGATTTTTTTCGATCTGCATTTTTTAAAGATAGTTCTAATTCACCGAATTCATTATCGAGGTCAACCACGGTTGCCTCTACTTCTTCGCCAATTGTCAGATGTGCATTTGGATCTAATTCTGGTCCGCGAATAATGCCCATGGCAAGTCCACCAATATCTATGCGAACTTCATTTCGACCAACGGCGATAACGGTTCCTTTTACTACGTCTCCTTTTATAGGGTATTTAACAAATGGTGCATTTGCTGCGTCCATAAGCAATGTGTCCACTATGGTGAGTGGCTTTTCTACGACTTGGCTTTTCTTTACTTTCACTGCATCTGACATATAATTTATTCTCTTTTCTTGTTCAATCCCCGCATAAATTAAAGACTGTGCAGTTAAGATTGAGGAAAACGAGTTGGGGAGACTATAGTATAAAATGTATGTTTTGGCAAGGGGGTGTGTTTCAGGTATGATTGATGCATGTCAGACCTCTTTCTTGATTTGCAGGATAAGGATCGTATTTTGAATTTTATAGCTGAGTACAGCGATTTTTTGAATGAAAAAGAGAGGGCTGGTATCCTGCCGGAAAAAATGGAAGCATTGGCAAAACGAGGTAGAAAAATAGCGATTTCTGTATGGCCAGCTCGATATGCTTTGCATGCATATTTTGTGCAGCAGGGGGTGATGCTTGAATGGCAACGATTATTGGGCGCGACACGTACGAGCACATCTCATATATTGTATGGTTTACACGTGCAGGATAAGAAAAAAAATGTTGATGAAATAGTAGAGAGTGATGATGCGAGAGAAATTTTGACAGATGATATGCGTATGGAAATTTCAGCTATACGACATGAATTACGAATAGATTTTTGGAAAGAAAAAAATAAAGATATTGCAGGATTCGTCAAAGAAGGTGAAAAGAAAATGCGACTTATTGCGGAACGGCTCGCGCTATTACGCGAAATCGCAGTTGTTTCTCCCGCATTTTTGCAAGA
>JAHFIO010000023.1 GCA_023246325.1 Candidatus Uhrbacteria bacterium
CTTGAACGATCTTTTCCAATAAGCGCACGGACAAGGGCAAATGTTTCTGTTTCAAGTGATAATAATTCTAAGCCACATTTTTTCATGAAAGCAATATATTTATTTACCAACACTTTTGGGGCACCCGTCATAAGAACACGCGTCGTTTTTAATCCTGCCGCGTCTGGTTTTCCTTGGTCAATCGTTTTTGTATCAAGAGTAATTTCCTCAAGCGGAACGGGAATAAGTTTTTTCGCCTGTGCCTCGATAAGACTTTTTATATCTTTTTCATTTGCGGATGGCACACTAATGATGGATGAAAAAACAGATGAAATCGGCAAAGCCGCAACCGCAACCCTGGTTGTAATTTTTGCTTGTTTGAACATTTCTTTTACATGTGTGGCAACTTTTTCTGCATCTTCGTCGAATACACGGTCGATAGTTGTGTCGGGCAAATCAGAATACGCATATGTTACTAAGCGCGCACGCCCTTTTTCATTAAGTAGTTCAACGAATTTTATCCCGGATTGACCTATGTCAAAACCTACATAACTTTTATCTTTTGGTTTCATTGAAAATAGACCCATATATTTTAGTATATCATACGTTTGCGTATGTCGCATACGGCAGGATACGAAATAAAAAAACCGCACTGTACAACAGGGCGGTATTATGGATGTCGCATCATTCGCCTATCCGTATCGGTATCGTTTTCTTCAGCAACTTCTTCATCCGATTCGTGATGCGGCAATATATCTGGCTCGCGATATGAACAAGGCTCTAAACGCATACGATACATATGCACTTGTTCTTTTTCATATACCAATGACTTCTCTACATGCTCAATATTTGTATCTAGCTTGATACGTTCAGCACGCATATCATTCAAGGCATTTTCTGAACTGTGAACTTTTTTTTCTAAATCTGTTATTGCGGTGATATGATTATTTGTGTCATCAAAGCTCGTATTTTTTTGCTTTTTAGAAGCAGAGTATTCCGCATATGCTTTTTTAAAATATCCGCGTGCTTTACAAGCAAGCAATACACTGAAAAATGCACATATAATCCACGATAAAAGGCCAAAAAATCTTGGCGCAGCCGTTAGTCTTTGTTTTTCATTTGCTTGCACTAACTCAAGAAATAGTTGCGCACCTTTTTCATCAGGAATAATCAGTCCAGTTTCTGTACGAGTAAATTGCCCCTCATCAATACAAAACACTTTTTCTTCTTTACAATGAAATTCAAAAGCGAGACTTTTTTCTTTCGCAATTTGTGTTGTAATTCCGATGGCAACAGAATCAGCCGATAACCACCACCGAAAACTGATTACCGTACTAATAGTACATACACTAACCAAAGCGCATAGAGCAATACAACGTGCTATCGTTTTTTTACTGATATTCATTTTTTCTCCATTTTCAAAAGAACCAAACTATGTATACACCATTTCGTGATTTTCATCAAGCGTTATCTCAATTTCTTCTTCCCACTCCCCGTATCCATCGCATCATTTGATAATCGATCTGCATCTATATTTTTTTCACGTCGCACATGCGTATACTTCACACGAAATCCTAATAACGTTTCTAAATTTTTCAATTGCAGATATAATGGCGCGATATTTGGATGCTTCACTTTATATTCACCTCGCGCTTGTTTCACCATCAATTCTGAATCCGCGCGAATTTCAACCGCGGTTGCTCCCAATACCAAGGCACGCTCTAATGCTAATAAAACTGCTTTATATTCTGCTTGATTATTTGTTTGTACGCCCAAATACACGGCATGTTCTTCCAATTTTCTGCCGTTTTCATCGGTGACATATACACCAATCCCTGCAGGACCTGGATTTCCTCGCGCACCTCCATCTGTGTATATTATGAGTTTCATACAATTCTGATATTGCCATTACATTCAATGAGATGCGCGTATATCAACAAGTTTACACTGAATATCTCGACGACCATTCCATTCATTCACACCCAACTCAAAAGCCACATCATACCGCGCTGGTTTTTGTAAATCCTCAAATCGATCTGCCATAGAAAACCCTACACATTTTAACATGCCTCCATCAGGCGAGCGAAAAGTTATTCGAATATGTTTTTTTGTTTTTCCCATTAATAAACAATCTTGCAATGTAAGATCATATACAGCAAAAATTGGTTTACGATGTCCCTCACCATATGGTTGTAATTTTTCGCATTGATCTACGAGATCCCAATTAATTTCTTTCGCTTCCACAACCGCATCGATCGGCAGGATAGGCCCTGAAGATTTTTTCAGAATATTTTTTTCAGCATCTGCATATAATTTTTGTAATAATTCCTGCATACGATCTGAATCCGTAAAACAAAATCCGCATGCTTGCACATGCCCACCACTACGAAGCAAAATACCTTCACCCGCGCGTTTTATGGCTGAAGTAATATCATATTCTGCAAATGATCTTCCCGAACCTATCCACTTTTCTTCGCATTTTCCAATTGCGATACAGGGCTTTCCTGTGCGCTCCATTATTTTCCCCGCAACCAATCCCACAAGCGATGGTGACCAATCGGCAGAATACAAAGCGACAACCTTTGTGTCAGAATGTGATTTCATTTGTTCATGTGCAGATACCATCATGTCTGCAACGGTTTTTTGTCTTTGTACATTACACCGTTCTATCTGCTCACAATATATAGCTGCTTCATTTTCGTTTTCTGATAATAATAATTTCAATGCAATCTCTGCATGATCCATTCTCCCAGCAGCATTTATGCGCGGACCAATACCGAAGCCGATGGATTCAGTATCGAGCGCACCTAAAACACATCCCGCTGATTTAATAAGGGCTAATAAGCCTGGACGTCGCGTTTTATTCAATACTTTTAAACCATACGTTTCGAGCACACGATTTTCGCCGATCATCGGGACCATATCAGTCACGGTTGCGATAGACACTAAATCCAATAACCATTTTTCACATCCATCTGAAAAAGAAATGCCATTTTTTCTCGCCTGTATCATAAGTGCACATGCAAGTTTAAAACTCACACCTACGGCGGCGAGAAATGGAAATGGATATGTTTCATTCGGTAATCGAGGATGAATCAAAATTGCATTCGGCAGGATATCGCCAAATTCATGATGATCTACAACAATAGTATCCATGCCAAGAGATGTGGCTAATGCAATTTCATCTACACATGCAATCCCACAATCAACGGTAATAATAAGATTTGTTTTTCGATTTGCAAGAATTTGTACAGAATTCGAATTCAAACCATACCCCTCTGTATCACGATGCGGAATATAATAATCAACATGTGCTTTCAATTCTCGTAAAACAGAAATCAATACTGCACTTCCCGTTACACCATCCGCATCATAATCACCATGCACGGTAATACGTTCAGTATTTTGAATAGCTAAAAAAATTCTATCAACTGCATCCTGCATACGAGAAAATAAAAACGGTGAGTGGATATGCTCTTCATATGACGGTGATAAAAATGATTGTGCAGTTTCTGAGTCAATGCCTCGCCCGGCTAATATACGTGCAGTGACAGGATGAAGTGCATGATGTGAAATAAGATCTACAACGATTTTATTGTTTATTGCGGCGTCATCCTGGCGCGAAATCCACGTTTTGTGCATAGAGGTCATGAGTTGAATACAAATTCCCTATCTCATATACGGCGCAACCGTGCCAAGCAGCATCACAATCGCGGCAATCACCCCAACCACTTTCATTATTTTTTCTTTTGTTTTTTGTTTCATATTAATTTTGATCTCCGCGTTTAAGAACTTTAATAAATACATCTTGTGGAATAGCTACAGCTCCTACGCCCTGCTCTAACATTCTCTTTTTTCCTTTTTTCTGTTTTTGTAAGAGTTTAGATTTTCGCGTATAATCACCACCCGACATTTTTGCAAGTACATCTTTACGATACCCTGACAATCGTTCTGATGCGATTATTTTTCCTCCAATCGATGCCTGTAATTTTACCACAAATTGTTCCGGCTTCAAGGAATTTTTTAAAATTTCTACGATATCTTTCCCGCGTCTATATGCTTCATCTTCATGAATGAGTGTCGCAAATGCAGCAACTTGTTTTTCCGCTATAGAAATATTCATGAGAACTATTGGTGCTTTTCTATAATTCGTAAACTCATAATTCAAAGATGCGTATCCTGCTGAAGCGGATTTAAGACGATCATGAAAATCCACAATAACAGATGAAAGAGGCATTTTAAAATGTAAAACCGCCCGTGTCGTATCATAATAATCTGTTGTTGTATATTCACCACGACGATCCGTCACCAAGGACATAATATTACCGATATATTCTGATGGACATACAATATCAACCAACACCCAAGGTTCACGTGCTTCTTCTATATGGGCAGGATCTGGAAATGCTTGCGGCGAAGTAATAATATCCTCTTCTCCATTTGTTAGCCTTACTTCATACGCAACCGATGGTGTTGTAACAACCACTTCCATATTGTGCTCACGACGCAAACGTTCTTGAACAATTTCTAAATGCAACATGCCAAGCAATCCACATCTAAAACCAAACCCAAGTGCTGTTGAATGTTCAGGTTCAAATTGCAAAGCAGCATCAGATAATTTTAATTTTAAAATTGCATCGCGTAATTTTTCATATTCATTACCTTCGCGTGGAAAAATACCTGCATATACCATAGGTCGTACTTCTTTATATCCAGGCATGGCTTCAGTTTCTGCATGTTGAGATGCATGCACAATAGTATCCCCAACACGCACAATTGAAATATCTTTTAATCCCGTAACAATATACCCAATCTCGCCCGTCTCTACTGTTTGCAATGCAATAGGTTGCGGTTTCAAAAATCCAACTTCAAGCGCATCGCCATATCCTGCCGTAGCTTTAAAATACAGTTTATCGTTTTTTGAAACACGGCCATCAATGGAACGAATATACGCAATAACACCTTTATATTCATCATATTTAGAATCGAAAATAACGGCACGGAACGGTTTACTATCTGATCCAGTGGGAGGCTTCACATCTTTCACGACTCGCTCCAAAATTTCCGAAACACCTGCGCCGGTTTTACCAGAAGCAAGAATAATTTCTTCTCTCGTACAACCAATCAAACGCATCAATTCTTCCGCGCGACGCTCCACATCTGCATTTGGTAAATCAATTTTATTCAGAATAGGAATGATGGCAAGATCTTGATCAAGAGCAAGATATAAATTTGCAATCGTTTGTGCCTGCACACCTTGTGTTGAATCAACAAGTAAAATCGCACCTTCAACACTCGCTAGTGAACGTGAAACTTCATATGTAAAATCTACATGTCCAGGCGTATCAATTAAATTCAGTTGATATTCTTGACCATCATGTGCTGTATACAACATTCGTGCGGGTTGCAATTTTATTGTAATTCCACGCTCTCGTTCAAGATCCATCGTATCAAGCATCTGTGATTGTAATTTACGCTTTTCAACCGTACCCGTTATTTCTAAAAGTCTATCAGCGAGAGTTGATTTACCATGATCTATATGTGCAATAATGCAAAAATTGCGTATCCTTTTTTGATCCATATTACCTGCATCTTGCCTTAGTATGCAGGATTTGGCAATCACGATATCCCTTGAACTTCCTCTGCACCTGCAATAGGAATATCTGATTTCATTCGTAATCTACGTATGGCATGCATCATCTCCCCCATTTCTTCAATGCGCAATATATGTGCGATAAATAAAAACATTCCACATCCTGCCATGGTCGCAGTAATTGCTTGAAGCGCTACTTGTATAAACGTATGCAACGGATATATGGTCCCAACTATTTGTCTGCATGCATATCCAACAATCAACATGGCGCTAGAAGCTACACTCGTTAATAGCACGAACCATAAAAAACGAGGCCGTAGGGCAGGATGCGTATGAATCCACATACTATATAACAATCCTACGTTCACCCAAGATGAAATAGTGAATGCAGATGCTAGTCCTAAAACACCGAAAGTGCGATACGAAAAAAATGCTATGAGGACATTTGTGAGCTCTGCACACAGAATTGAAATAAGTGGCGTACGTGAATCCTGATATGCGTAAAAAGCGCGTGCGAATAATGGAATAAGTGCTTGGGCAGGTAAAGATATAACAAAAATACCTAAAACATTTGCCGTACGAACAGTGTCATCCCAATCAAATGATCCTGCCCCTAAAACTAATCGAACAATTTGCGCACGCAATAATAAAAATAAAACCGTTATTGGAATAATAATAAATAAAATTTTTCTTACCGTATGTTCTAGGTGGTGCAAAAATGCCGTAACATCTTTCTTCGTTGCAGACAGTGCGAACAATGGGAATACAGCCACCGCATATGACACACCAATAATACCAACAGGAAATGATTGCAAATTATTTGCGAGATTCATGATAGATACGGATCCTGCTGATAAATAAGAAGCGAACCCGGTCAAAAAAACTAAATTTACTTGCGATATAGCAAGGCCAATGGTACGCGGCGCCATAAGAAGTGAAATTTTATGTAAACCAGGATTTGAAAAAGACGGCCACGGCAAAATGCCGATTCCCATAGGCCATGCAACAATAGCTTGAATAAAAAAATGTAAAAACGCACCAATGATAACACCATATGCAACACCTTCAATGCCACACAATTGTGATAAAACAACCGCACCAAAAATAATTCCGCAATTATAAAAAATTGGTGCAATACTAAACGCAAAAAATCTTCTCGTCGTTTGTAATACACCGCCCATAATACCGCTGAGCCCCATAAAAAATGGTGAAAGCAACATAATGCGAGTCAGGTGAATAGTCGTAGACATTTTTTCAGGATCGAATCCTGGCGTAATGAGCGGAATAATATACGGTGCTATGAAAAATAACACTATGCAAAAAAATACAAGAAGTGTTCCGAGCGTAGAAATGACATGTCCAACCAATTTCCAGGCTTCATCTTTTGATTTTGTAGCTAGATATTCTGCAAAAACAGGAATGAATCCAGCTGACAATGCACCAAGGATCAATAAATTATACAGCATATCGGGCAAACGAAATGCTGCATAATACGTATCAAGTGCAGACCCCGCGCCAAATGTTGATGCGAGAACTCTATCTCGTAGCACACCAATAACACGAGAAGCAAACGATGCAGATGCAATAATAATCGCTGCGGTTGTGACACCATTTGTTTCTGATGTCCAGATTTTTTTAAATGTTTGGATCATATCTCGTGTCACGCCCTATTATGCAAAGGCATCAAACATTTCCCACAAAACAAATACATTTCCATTTTCTATTTTTATTTCTAATGGGGGTAAATATGATCCCTCTGGCGCTTGCCCGCACAAACGCGCCCCCGTACATGGATCAAATTCCGCATGATGCATGCGACAATGCAATACATCCCCCTGCAAATCAGTTGTTCCCCCCATATGTGTACATGCATTTTCATATGCTTTTAAAATACCAGCATCATTATATATGATTCCTTTTCGGGGCCCAAAATTAAATTGCTTCGCCTGACCTTCACCTAATGATCCTTCTGGCATAACCAATATTGTATGCATCATATAGTTTCATCATCTTCCTTTGTTTTTGCCGCATCCCCTCCCATCACATATTCAAAAGGCGCTTCCGTAAAAGATCCCGATGTTATCATTTTCATTTCTGCAAAAATAAATTTAAGCGCTATCGCAAGTCGTCCATCTTTTTCTAAACGTCTAACCGATGTCGCGACAGCATGAGATCGTAAAATACGAAAACGATATCCTGCCGCAACAATTCGTTGGACATAATCCATATCCTCGGCGAAGACAATTTTTTCATCAAAGCCTTTTACTGCTCCATGCACAATACGACGCACAAAAATACATCCACCTGGCGCATGTGGACGAACTTTTTCTGTTGCAAGTGCATATGCGTTATATGCATCATGCAAAATTTTATCAACGGGTTTACGAGAAAGCGCACGAACCTTACATGTCGCTACATCAATGTGTTTTTTTTCCATCTCGTGAATTGAATCTGACAAAAATTTGGGAGATGTCAAAACAACGTCCGCATCTAAAAAAATAATAAAATCTGCTTTTGCAATTTTTGCTCCTGCATTTCGCCCCGGCCCAGGCATTCCACCCTTAATAACATGTGCACCGAATTCTTTTGCGATGGCGCAAGTTCTATCTGTTGAACCAGCATCTGCAATAATAACTTCTATATTTTGTAAAGTTTGTGCTGCAATAGATTTGAATAAGCGTGGTAATAATTTTTCTTCATTTTTTGTAGGAATAACTATGGAAATACGAAACATATATCTACATATCATGATGTAAAAGCATATAACTTGCAATACTCGCAGCAGACGCGACATTCATAGATTCTTTTATTCCTTTTTGTGATATGCAAATAAGATCATCGCACAAATCACGCAATGATGGAGTAATCCCCTCTACTTCATTCCCTAATAGCAATGCCATTTTTATAGCAGGATGAAATTCATTAATATTTTTTGCACGTGGATCAATTTCTAAACCAATAACGCGAAAATGATTCAAACGTACTGTTTGAATTACATCAATAATATTCAATTTCTTTTCCCATGTAACCGTTTTTTCTGAGCCAAGAGCAGTTTTTTTAACAAAAGGATGCGATGGCGTAGGAGAAATTCCTGTTATCCAAATTTTTTGTATGCCGATTGAATCCGCCAAACGAAAAAGCGATCCGATATTTTGTGCAGATCGTATATCATGAGCAATGAGATGCAGTTCTCGAAGACTCGACATAAATTATATATGTGATACTATCTGATTTCATCAATAAAATCAACATGAGATTCGGACATCGCGTGCATGGAAAAATTACGAGCTATGACGAAAAAGGTCGTGGTGTTTTTGAAAATTATACTGTGCCGTTTACTACACTTGGTGATGAAGTTACCGCAACCTTTATAAAACGTGATCATAAAAATAAAATATTTAAATTGGAATCTGTAGACGTAGGTGGACCAGACCGCATTCAAGCACCCTGCCCACATGCATCAAATTGCGGCGGATGTTTATGGCAACATATACAGTATGATGCGCAAATAAAAATAAAAAAAGACATGGTGAACTCTGCTTTTACACAAGCAGGACATGATATTCAAGTCTCTGAAGTCATTCATGCAAAAGAAAAATTTCATCATCGAAATCGAATGGATTATTGTATTGGCTGGAATTCAGAGATTGGATTAAAAGAATACGGCTCGTGGAGCAAATACGTTGATGTACAATCCTGCCTTTTATTGAATGAAGACGCAGGAGATATTTTACGTGAAGTGCGCGAATGGATGAAAGAATTTGACATTCTACCGTGGGATGCAAAATTTTATAGAGGCGTCGCACGATACGTAGTTGTGCGCGAAGGAAAAAGAACGGGAGAAAGAATGATCATTCTCGTGGTACACGCATTTGATGATGTGCATCAGGATGCAAGACATGCAATCGCAAAACGTTTGCAACCATATGCAACCTCTATTTTATTAGGTGAACAATCAATGGATACAGATATTTCTTTAGCACAAAAATTTCTGACACTACATGGAGAAGCATGGATAGAAGAAATCGTTGGTGATGTTCGATATCGCATACATCCAAATTCTTTTTTTCAAACAAATTCTGTTATGGCAGAAGTTTTACAGAATACAGTCGGTGAAATGTTAGGTATGAAGACTAGTACAAACAGCACAAAAAAATATCTACTTGATTTATACTGCGGACTGGGTTTCTTTGGAATAGCTTTCGCAAAAAAAAATCCACAATTATATATTTCTGGGTTTGAATTAGATGCGCCCGCCATTGAACTTGCAACGTATAATGCAAAAATAAATGAAGTAGATTCGCGATGCAACTTTACGGCGGGACCTGCAGAAGATCTATCGTGGAGTACTCATCCTGCTGACGTAATGATAGTAGACCCACCACGATCTGGACTGCATCCAAAAGTATTAAAAACTATTATGGACATGGCGCCTCCATCAATCGTATACGTATCTTGCAATTATCATAGACTTGTAGAAGAATTAAAAACTTTTTCAGAAAAATATTTTATAGAAAAAATTGCTGCAATTGATATGTTTCCACACACGCCACACGTAGAAGTTGTGGTGAAATTACAAGCAAAACATGCTATACTAAAATCATGAAATCAGGATTTGTTATGCTTGCAGGTCGTTCAAATGTGGGTAAATCTACCCTTTTAAATGCGATCATTGGTACCAAGGTGGCTATTGTCACCCCAAAACCACAAACGACACGCGAGCCTCTTCGAGGTATTTTACATGATGCACGTGGTCAAATTGTATTTGTAGATACGCCTGGTATCTTCATTGGTAAAAAAGACCATGTATCAAAACGACTTAATGCATATGTTCGAGAAACGCTAGAAGGTGTAGACGCAATTGTATACGTCATGGATCCTACTCGCGCTCCCGGGCCAGAAGAAGAACAGGTGCAGAATTTATTACGTG